>NZ_JAQRMS010000179.1 GCF_028599055.1 Candidatus Thioglobus sp. | reverse complement strand
CCGAACTAGGTTTTTCCTCTCGAGATTTTGGGAGCAAATATCATAACCTCTATTCAACGACTCCCTGTCTTGTGCGACCATATTTCACTGTTCCCTTGGAAGGTCACATAAGACAGGTTTGACTGTATTTACAAATGTCGCAGGTGACACTATTTGAAATTTTTTAAATAATTTTAAAAAAAATTTAAATATATAATTAGATAACGTAAGTTATAAATCTATATGATTTTATCCTTTTAATGTGTCTTTAATTTGTACATATAATTCATGTGTTTTATACACAAGTCTGTTTTGTTTCTATGGATCGTGTAGAGCTCCTGTGTATTAGTTATTATAAAATTTCTTCACGCCACGATACAGCTGAAATACTGCTAAAGTTGGCATTAAACACCAATCAATCAATCAATCAATTAATCTGACCTTTGCAGCTACATGTATTTCTAATCACACGAAAACATACATGTAGTTGAACAATAATGAAATAGTATTTAAACAGTGAAATTTGGCACAAGTTAATTTTTTTAATTTAAAATAAGATTATTTTTGGAGGTCACTGGTGGATCATAAAAAAAATCCAACAAGCATCTCATTTTAAGTAGATCTACGAGTTATCTTTCCCTTGCATGTTTAATTGATTTTATGTTGACCATTTGAAAGCTTTTTTTCTTTTTTTTTGGCATGTTGGGCACCAACCATTTTTTTTTCGCTGAGGTGGGAGCCCTGGGTTTTTATTTATTTTATTTGTTTATTTCCAAGTTAGTCTAAAAAAAATTGATTTCCCTCTATGTAAAAAAAAATAAGAATTTATGGCTGAAAATACACCAAAAAAAATTTGTGTTCAAAATTATAAAATAAAAATAAAAAGTTAGAAGAATCTTCAAGAAATGTATGCAGTGTAGATCTAGAAGACAGCCTTGGAAAAGTACCACATTATAGAAAGGAATAAGAATTTTTGATGTTTGAGATTACTATAGTAGTCATAATGATATTATGGTTATTCTACTCTATTGGATCACAAAGACAAATTATATGCAAATATACATTTTTATGGAAAAAAACAAGAAGCAACATAAACATTCAAGATACGTGTACTTGAACATGTTGAAGCTAAAGCATGACGTAAAACTGCTGATATATTAACACTCCCAAGTAAAACAACGTAAGAATTGTGACTAGAATATAAAAAGTCTTTGTTGTAACAGAAAATTTCAACAAGTTTAGAAAATTTGTTTACAAGCTGTACATGATATTATTGGGTGTAAATTAATGTAGGTTGATATCAACATTTTTATTGATATAACTGACATAATTGATATAAACAGAACAACAAGAATTGTAAAATAGGATTCAGAAACAAACGAATGTTTTTTTTTAAATCTGTTTCCTATTTATTGTATATGTAGCTTAATCTTTTGCAAAAAGAAAATTAAAGAAAAACAAATTTTGCCTTTGTGACTTGTATGTATCAAAAATATTTTTTGATCTACCTGATGTGGGGGAAAAAATTTGATTTGCAACTGACATGTAGAAATAATCTACCAAGCATGATAATCCTATTGACTCCTCCCCCCCTTTTGCACAGTGTTTGTATGCACCTCCTATTATGGACTGATTTGACAATTTTTTTTCTTTAATTTCCTGTGTGTTGAACATAGTCATTTGTTATCACTGTATGACATTGACTGTACCTAGTTGGTGTAATCTAAAACTCATCATTGGTCGCCTCTGAATTTGAAAACACCACCACACAGTCACCATCAAATTGTTGAATGGTTGTATTAATTAATGAAAATTCCACGTCACTTCCTCGGTTAAAAAATATAATGCCGATATTCTACCTAAAAAGGTAAAATTGATTCATTTTTCCCTTATATTTTTATTATGATTAAATCACTTTTTTTAGTTATCACGCTTTTATCTGGCTCAGCATTCGCAACAAAAGATGAAGTTATTCAGCATTTAAGCCGCTTCTTTGGTGACATCGATAAACAAGATATCACCAGCTCACCTTTTAAAGGTGTGTATGAAGTAATCACCCATGACCCTATTGATTCTATGTTGGTGTCTGAAAATGGCCGATATCTCATTGAGGGTGATGTAGTCGACCTCAAAACTAGAAGTTTAATACAAAAAAGTGACCAAGTAAAAAACTTAAAACTAGCACTGCTCAACACGATTAAAAAAAGCGATAAAATCATCTATC
>NZ_JAQRMS010000178.1 GCF_028599055.1 Candidatus Thioglobus sp. | reverse complement strand
GGTGGTGTTACTGTTAATAATAAATTTGAGGCTAATAAGTAAGTGTCTGCTAGTGCATCCTTCTCTTGTAAACTTACCTTGGTTAAATCCTGCTCATTGCGCATGTGAAAGCCACCGCTAACCCCTTTTAGCCTATGGGTAAACACTGAACTGCCGCCTTCTTTCAGTGTTTTTATAATCTCTTCAGCACGAAAATATTTAGTGCCATATTCAGGCAGAATTAAATAAACGGGTAAATTACTAACTTGGGCCACATCCACATACTGCGCATTAGTGCCTAGCTTCGGCTTACCCAAAATAAGGTGTGGAGAATGCAACAGGTGGCCTTTCAAATAATGCTCATCAGGGTTGTTCAGTTGCCACTGATTAGCAACCTTAAGTGCCAATTGAGCCCCTCGACCTGAAGCAATAAAAAATAGCTGCTTAAAACCCTGCGCTTTTGAATAATCAACCAGCTCTAGTAAATCATTAACATTAAACTGATCAATACTGCTACGACGTGGCGCCACCATATAACTCGAATGTAAATCAGCAGCCCACAACGTATGATTTTCGAACGCCAATTGTTGTGCAGTGGTCACATAACCTTTACCCAAACCGCGCTCCGAAGGTAGTTGCAAATACAGCGTATCTCCTTCACCTGGATAACTATCGATCGTAATTACTTCGCCTGAAGATAACTCTAAGTCAAATTTTTCTCCAGCATATAGTGTCGTAGCAAAGAGCGACACTATTAAGATTAACCACTTCATTTAGCGTTATATAATTCCAAAATGTAATACAAAAACACTCCTTCTGACGAGCGTGCAGGGCCGACAACCTTGGCTGCGTAACGATGATTATCTGGGCTTGATTGATCCATGGCAACTTGTAAATCTGAAACGATCTCTACATTGTTGGCTGGCACACGCCCACGATTCACTCGAGGTATCATTACCACAGCAAAAGCCTCTTTAGCAGCATTGGCACTAGGGTGCGGATCTAGCGAATAACCTCTCATGCGTCTTTGGTAATAATTTTTGAACCACACACTTGATTGGCTGGAACGGCAACATGGATTTTAGCTGGCAACGACAACTCCATCGCATTCACACGACGCACAAATTCTGCTTTATCGACTTTACCGCCTATCATCTCATTAAACACCTTTTCTTCCCAAATTGAGCTAACTGTGCGTCCGCCATAATCGTGTGCCGGATACACATAGGTTTCATCTGGCAAGGTAAATAATTGCGAAATAGAATCAAATAATTTTTCAGCGGATCCACCCTGGAAATCACAACGACCGCAACTTCGAATCAGTAAGGCGTCGCCGGTAAAAACTTTATCACCAATAACGTACGACATACAGCCATCAGTATGTCCCGGTGTTGATAGAGCATTGATTTGATATTCACCAAAATGCAAACTTTCACCATCTTTGATTAAAACATCAGCGCAAGCAACCGGGTTAAATTCACCCAAAACAATTTTAGCTTCATTGAATCTTTGTTTAAGTGGGCAAGAACTGGTAATATGATCTGCATGCACGTGGGTTTCAATAATGTATTTAAGCTCCAAACCTAATTCTTCAATCAGGCCAATATCACGCTGCTTAGTCTCAGCAACTGCATCAATAATCACCGCCTCTTTAGTTTTAGAATCGGCCAAGAGATACGTATAAGTTGAGCTTTCTTTTTCAAACAACGGTCTAAAAATTAAACTCATGGTAGTACTTTTTTAAAGGGTTTAACCATAACGCGCTCATACGCACCCGACGCCATATACGGATCGGCGTCCGCCCAAGTTTGGGCCTGCTCAAGTGAATCAAATTCAGCAACAACTAAAGAACCGGTAAAGCCTGCTTCACCGGGTTCGTTATTATCAATCGCAGGATGTGGGCCTGCCAAAATCAAACGCCCTTCATTTTTTAAGCGGTTTAGGCGTTCAATATGTGCTGGACGCACTAACATTCTTTTTTCTAATGAATGCTCAACATCTTGTGAAATAATCGCATACAACATTATTTACTTCTCCCAATTATGCCGATTAAGTAGCGCTAATAACCCAAACACACAACCACCTACTATATCGAGTAACATATCCTTTTGCGCATCCCAAATATCACCTTGTGAACCTAAAAAGGCTGCGCCTGATTCACCACCTTCAAGGATGGCATAATACATTTCGATGACCTCATAGCTGGCCGCCCAAAACCCCAGGGCA
>NZ_JAQRMS010000177.1 GCF_028599055.1 Candidatus Thioglobus sp. | reverse complement strand
TTAAGCCGTAATATTTGAAGGTAATTTTACTACCAATAGCAGGCGGATTAGCTCTGTCTTTATCTTTAAATCCTGAGCCGACTTTAAGTTGTTTGCCGTTATCATCTTGACAAAGAACCGAACCCATTTTGCCTAAATATTTACCTTTGCCTGGTAGTATCTTTAACACCACACATTCGGTATCAGAATATTTTTTTACTTTTAGCGCTGAGGATAATCGCCCTGTTGCATATAAACTATCCGGATTGCGCACCACTACCCCTTCACCTTTGTCGCTAACCACTTCAGCTAAAAAATCCTGTAGTTGCTGTTGATTGGTAATTTTGGTTTGCTTAAGCACTTTAAGATGTGCCACAGGATAATTACCCAGATATGTATTTAACACATCCAGTCTTGTTAGCAAGCCACCGGGCTGGTTTGGCACTTCAAAAATATGATGAGTGATTTGCTGCCAACGATGATTTGAATCTTTGCTGCGTACAATCGATGAAATATTTTCAAAATCTCCCCGCTTAGTCCATAGCTCGCCATCAACAGCAAATGGTGGGTAGTTTTGAGTAAACCAAGTCGGCGGATTAAGGCGTTTTCCGCCCCGCGTTAGTAATTCTTGCCCCGTCCAAAAACCTCGAATACCATCAAGCTTTTCACTCATCACCCAGCCAATGACTTCTTTGGAGTCATCATACGTTTTAAGTAAAAACAAGTCTGGCTTGTTCGCCAGACTATTGTAGGACAAGAGCAGTACAATGATTAACGCAACAAATCGATTAATCATTAGCTTAACTGATCTTCCAAAAAGCCGTTTTGTTTGGTAATGGTATCAATATCTTTAAGCGTTTTAAGCATGTCTGCCATTTTGTGAATCGGGATCATATTCGGACCATCACTGAGTGCATTTTCAGGGTCCGGGTGAGTTTCCATAAAAAAGCCACTTACACCAACAGCTGCTGCCGCTCTTGCTAATACCGGCACCATTTCGCGCTGACCACCCGAAGTAAGTCCGTTACCGCCAGGCTGCTGCACTGAATGTGTAGCATCAAACACCACTGGCTGACCAGTTGAACGCATGGTTGACAAACCGCGCATATCAGATACTAATGTGTTGTAGCCAAATGAGGTGCCTCGATCACAAATGGTGATTTGTTGATTGCCTACTTCAAACGCCTTATCGACAACATTTTGCATATCCCATGGCGCCTGAAATTGACCTTTTTTAATATTAACTGGAATACCTTGGCTACACACATTTTGAATGAAGTTTGTTTGGCGCACTAAAAAAGCCGGTGTTTGCATCATATCAACCACGTCTGCCACTTCGTCAAGTGGCGTATCTTCGTGTACGTCTGTCAATACCGGTACGCCAATTTCTGTTTTAACTTTTTCTAAAATTCGCAAGCCTTCTTCAATGCCTAAACCTCTAAAGCTGCCCGTACTAGAGCGATTTGCCTTGTCATACGAGGACTTGTAAATAAAGTTAATACCTAGTGCATCAGTTACATTTTTTAAATGCTCTGCTGTGCCCAATGCTAATTCTTCTGATTCAATCACACAAGGGCCGGAAATTAAGAAAAAAGGCTGATCAATACCGATTTCAAAGTCTAATAGTTTCATCGTAGTCAAAAATGGTTAAAAGTGATAAGGTCAATTATAAGCCAAACAATTCATTTAAAATGCCTAGCATTCGAAAAATAAATTTCAATTATGGCAAATACACCTGACATTCTAAAAAAAATCATTGCCCGAAAAGAGCAAGAGATTAAAGAAGCACTCAAACATACTTCCTACGACAAAATGATGGAAAAAGCTTACGAAGATCGCACCACACGTGATTTTTATCAAGCGCTTAAGGATAAAGCCGATCTTAAGCAAAATGCTATCATTGCTGAGATTAAAAAAGCCTCCCCTTCGAAAGGCGTGCTGCGTGAGAATTTTAATCCGGCAGAAATTGCTAAAAGTTATGAGCAACATGGTGCCGCCTGTCTATCCGTACTAACTGACAAAGATTTCTTTCAAGGTGATGATCAATATGTTGCACAAGTTAGGTCCGTCTCCACGCTGCCAGTATTACGCAAAGAATTCATTATTGAACCCTACCAAGTGTTTCAATCTAGAGTGCTAGGGGCGGATTGTATTTTGCTCATTGCCGCTTGTCTTGATGATCAGCGCATGGAGGATTTAGCCATGTTGGCTATTTCTTGCCACATGGATGTATTAATTGAAG
>NZ_JAQRMS010000176.1 GCF_028599055.1 Candidatus Thioglobus sp. | reverse complement strand
TACGTGATGCAGGTTATAACAGAAACGTATCATACCTGATGAGTGTTATAACATAAACGTATAATACGTGATGAAGATTATAACACAAACGTATCATACGTGATGAAGGTTATAAAAAAAACATATCATACGTGATGAAGGTTACAACAGAAACGTATCATACGTGAGGAATGTTATAACAGAAACGTAACATACGTGATGAAGGTTATAACAGAAACGTAACATACGTGATGAAGTTTAAAACTGAAACGTAACATACGTGATGCAGGTTATAACAGAAACGTATCATACGTGATGAAGGTTATAACAGAAACGTATCATACGTTATGAAGGTTATAACAAAAACGAATCATACGTGATGAAGGTTATAACAAAAACGTCTCATACGTGATGAGTGTTATAACAGAAACGTAACATACGTGATGAAGGTTATAACAGAAACGTATCATACGTGATGAAGGTTATAACAGAAACGCATCATACGTGATGAAGGTTATAATAGAAACGTATCATACGTGATGAAGGTTATAACAGAAATGTATCATACGTGATGAACGTTCTAACAGAAACGTATCATATGTGATGAAGGTTATAATAGAAACGTATCATACGTGATGAAGGTTATAACAGAAATGTATCATACATGATGAACGTTCTAACAGAAACGTATCATACGTGATGAAGGTTATAATAGAAACGTATCATACGTGATGAAGGTTATAACCAAAACGTATCATACGTGATAAACGTTCTAACAGAAACGTATCATACGTGATGAAGGTTATAATAGAAACGTATCATACGTGATGAAGGTTATAACAGAAATGTATCATTCGTGATGAAGATTAGAACAGAAATGAATCATGTGTGATGAATGTTATAACAGAAACGTATCTTATGTGATGAATGTTATAACAGAAACGTAACATACGTGATGAAGGTTATAACAGAAAGGTATCATACGTGATGAAGGTTATAACAGAAACGTATCATACATGATGAAGGCTATAAAAGAAACCTAACATACGTGATGAAGGTTATAACAGAAACGTATCATACGTGATACAGGTTATACAGAAACGTGTCATACGTGATGAAGGTTATAACAGAAACGTATCATACGTGATGCAGGTTATAGAGAAACGTATCATGCATGATGAAGGTTATAAAAGAAACCTAACATACGTCATGAAGGTTATGACAGAAACGTATCATACGTGATGAAGGTTATACAGAAGCCTGTCATACGTGATGAAGGTTATACAGAAACGTATCATACGTGATGAAGGTTATAACAGAAACGTATCAAACGTAATGAATGTTATAACAAAAACGTGTCATACGTGATGAAGGTTATACCAGAAACGTATCATACGTGATGAAGGTTATAACAGAAACGTATCATACGTGATGAAGGTTATAACAGAAACGTATCATACGTGATGAAGGTTATAACAAAAACGTATCATACGTGATGAAGGTTTTAACAGAAACGTATCATACGTGATGAAGGTAATAACAAAAACGTATCATACGTGATGAAGGTTATACCATAAATGTATCATACGTGATGAAGGTTATAACAGAAACGTATCATACGTGATGAAGGTTATAACAGAAACGTATCATACGTGATGAACATTATAACAGAAACGTATCATACATGATGAAGGTTATAACAGAAACGTATCATACGTGATGACGGTTATAGCATAAATGTATCATACGTGATGAAGGTTACAACAGAAACGTAACATATGTGATGAATTTTATAACAGAAACGTGTCATATGTGATGAATGGTATACTAGAAACGTATCATACGTGATGAAGGTTATAACAAAAACGTATCATACGTGATGAATGTTATAACAGAAACGTAACATACGTGATGAAGGTTATAACAGAAACATATCATGCGTGATGAAGGTTATAACAGAAACGTAACATACGTGATGAAGGTTATAACAAAAACGTATCATACGTGATGAAGGTTATAACAGAAACGTATCATACGTGATGAAGGTTATAACAGAAACGTATCATACGGGATGAAAGCTATAGCATAAATGTATCATACGTGATGAAGGTTATAGCAGAAACGTATCATACCAGATGAATTTTATAACAGAAACGTATCATACGTGATGAAGGTTATAACAGAAACGTATCATACGTGATGAAGGTTATAACAGAAACGTATCATACGTGATGAAGATTATAACAG
>NZ_JAQRMS010000175.1 GCF_028599055.1 Candidatus Thioglobus sp. | reverse complement strand
AAAAAAAATCCACCTACTAGCCCAAAGCCAAAGAAAAAACCTAAAACAACAACATCAAGAGCAAGAAAAAAGCCAAAAAATTTGGTTGATAGAAAAAAACCCAAAGTCACATCAAAAGTTAATGCTACTCAATACGGTATTACTTCCAATACTTCAAAAGCAGAAACAGAAAGAATCCTTCTAGCGGAATTAGTGAAATGGCATAATGCAGAAAATTCATCTGATCTCGAAAGAAGAGAAGAGGCGAGAAAACACACAAGAAATTTAGCTATTTTAAGAGGAGAATTATTATAAATGCTGTTTAAAAAAAACACCAATAACGGATTTCAAAAAGTTTCAGAACCAGGAATTAATAATTCTAAGGATATAGATTCAAGTGCACGCATTCCTATTTGTTTAATTTTAGATACAAGTGGCTCTATGCACGGTAGAGGCATAGAAGAGTTAAACAAAGGAGTTCGGTTATTTTTTGATTTCATTAAAAAAGACACCACTGCCAAAAATCAAGCAGAAATTGCATTGATTACATTTGGTCCAGAAGTGAAGGTGGTTTTCGACTTTAGCGGAGTAAGTGATTCTATTCCTCCAACCTTATATGCTGATGGAGGAACACCAATGACTGAAGCGGTAGACAAGGCATTGCATCTGATAGATAAAAAGATTAAGAGATATAAAGATCAGAATTTTGCGTACCATAAACCTTGGATAATACTAATGACTGATGGGCAGCCAAATGGTGATATAACTAATGTTGCCAACATTAGCAAAACATTAGTTAACGATAGCAAGCTAATGTTTTTATCAATCGGAATAGGAGAATATGCAGATATGAATATTTTAAGACAGTTTTCTTCTAAAACCCCGCCTGTTACTATGGATGGGCTAAATTTTGACAAGTTATTCGATTGGATTGGGGAGAGTATTGGTGCTATTTCTCGCACTAAAGTTGGTGGCATTACACATCTTCCACAAATAAATTGGGACAAGCGTGAATAATTTTCTACAAGAATTGGATAGCATATTCTTGATTAAAAATAGTAGTTTTGGCTCCAGTGTAAAAATTTTATCAAGAAAATCTTTTACTGCTTATATTGTTCCAATGGGCGTATGGTTTTTCGCTTGGCTTATCTCAATGGCTATTTCTGGTTTTCTTGGTTTTTTAATGACTTTGGCTGGTGTTTATATTTTTCTACATATAAGAAGTTATGTTTTGTTTATGGATGACAAAGGTTTATGGGTTTTTCGTGGTGTATTTTCTTGGCAAAGAGGATTTTATGGGGTTAAGTGGGTTGATTTTGATGAAAGTTTATTTTATCAAAATTTTGCCAGTTGGGCGCTTAGATCATTCACTATTCTAGTAAAAAATAAGTATAAGAAAGAAGTGGAAATAGAACTAAAATATATGCATGATGGCGATAAAGTAGTGCATCAAATAAATAATTTCTTTTTAAGTCGTTAATCGCACTCAAACACAATATTTAATGCTTCTGTGCAAGCGGCTAAAGCTTGCTTATTAATAAATCCTAGTTTTTTAATCAAGCGTTTTTGTGATAGGCTGCGTACTTGAAAAAGGTCAACCGATGAGGTTTTTGTGAGTCCATTATTAGTATCAGGCTCAAGTGTTACCATCCACGGCACAGCACTATAGTGTGCTTTAAAGTCTGTTATTGGTGCAATAATTTTGAGTGGCAGTTTTCCAATTGTGTTGTTGTTTAGTATAATACACGGTCGGGTTTTTTTCATCTCAGAGCCAATAGTTGGATCAAGATTGATAAGGTAAATATCCCCTTGCTTCATAAGAAATCTTCACCATCCAAAATACCAAACTCAGTAAGTTCAGTATTGTTTTCATATTCGTGAGACATCATTTGCACAGCTTTTTTTAGTTTGTATTTTTCTTGTTGGGATAAATAGCGTTCTATGGCTATTTTTATAATCTCAGATTTTGATTGTTTAGACTCAGTTTTGAGCCTCCCCAATGCCATGTTAATAGGTTTAGGTAAAGAAAAGGTAATACGGTCGTAATTTTGTTCGGTTTTTATCATAATATAAGTATTCATTAAAGTATGTTTAAATTATACATTGCTTTTAGAGTAAGTAATGGAGTTTTAATATTGGTTTGACTGGGGCGGTCTCCTCCCAAAGAGTAACGGAGGAGCGCAAAGGTACCCTCAGCACGGTCGGACATCGTGCAATGAGCGCAAAGGTAAAAGGGTGCTTGACTGCGAGACTGACAC
>NZ_JAQRMS010000174.1 GCF_028599055.1 Candidatus Thioglobus sp. | reverse complement strand
TAGGTATTACAGAGGCAGGTTCATTGCGCTCAGGCACGGTTAAATCGGCGATTGGCTTGGGTTTGTTGTTGTCAGAAGGTATTGGTGACACCATTCGTGTCTCTTTAGCCTCTGATCCGGTTGATGAAGTGCGCGTAGGTTTTGACATTCTGAAGTCACTCAACCTAAGGCAAAAAGGTGTTAACTTGATTGCTTGTCCTTCTTGTTCTCGTCAAAAATTTGATGTGGTTAAGGTGGTAAACGAACTTGAGTCACGCCTAGAAGATATTACCGATCCAATCGATGCGGCGGTGATTGGTTGTGTGGTGAACGGCCCAGGTGAGGCCAAGGCGGTTTCGGTAGGACTAACTGGTGGCGAGCCAAATCTAATGTATGTTGACGGAAAAACCGATGAAAAAGTCAGTAATGAGACATTGGTAGATACACTTGAAGCTAAAATTCGATCGCAACTCAAGCTTAATTTGGATAATTTATAGTTAGCGAAAGCGCTTGTAAACTCGGTAGCGATATATTAGCTGTACGCCAAAATAACCAATAATTGAGCTCACGACTGATACAACTAGACAGCCCAATAAGAAAGGTTGCCAGATCACATCAAATACCTGCCAAACGTATTCCAGCGACATGACAAAATCTTTTTCAATGCCCACACCTAAAATCCAGGCGCCTAATTTATAACAGCCATAAAAAATAGGCGGCATGGTTAATGGGTTACTGATCCAAACCAAAGCGATTGATAAAGGTAGGTTGGCACTAAAAATAACCGCACCAGGCGCTGCTAACAGCATTTGAAAAGGCACCGGAATGAAAGCACAGAACAAACCAACCGCAAAGGCCCTAGCGATGGATTTACGGTTAAAATTCCACAAACTGGCATTATGTAAATGTTGACTTAACCAGCCAAGGTGCTTGTGGTTTTTTACTTCTTCAGGGTTGGGGCTATAGCGCTTAAGAAATTTTTTCATGACTGACTAGCTTGAATTATGCCGTCAGAATCTAGACCGTAAAGGGCATATAGTTCGCTCTGAGAACCTTGCTCGGTAAACTCATCAGGCAGTCCTAACACGGTAAGTGAATTGTTTAATTTTTGCGCGTGTAAAAATTCACTAATTGCGCTACCCGCACCCCCTTTAATAGCGTTATCTTCAACACTGATCAAACGTGAATGATCTTGACAAATCTCAAGAATCAACGCTTCATCTAGCGGCTTAACGAAACGCATATCAACCACTGTGGCATTTATTTTTTCACCCGCTTGAAGGGCTGCTTCGAGTGTGGTGCCAAAAGCAAAAATAGCCACATCAACGCCTTGTCGAGCAATGATTGCTTTGCCCATTGTTAAAGGCTCTTGGCTAACATAATCTTCAATAGCTGACACACCGCGTGGGTAGCGTATACAGGCGACACCGCTTGATGAAAAAGCCAGGTTTAGCATTTGGTAGAGCTGTCGACCATCGCTTGGTGCCATAATAACCACATTAGGAATACAGCGTAAAAAGCTTAAATCAAAACTACCAGCATGTGTGGCGCCATCGCTACCTACTAACCCTGCTCGGTCAATGGCAAAAACAACCTCTAAATTTTGCAAAGCAATGTCGTGAATCAGCTGGTCGTAGCCACGTTGTAGAAAGGTGGAATAAATAGATACAACAGGCTTTAAGCCTTGGATAGCCAAACCGCCAGCAAAGGTGATGGCATGCTGTTCGGCAATGCCTACATCAAAATATTGATTAGGGAAATTTTGCTCAAAGTCACTCATGCCAGAGCCAGTGCACATGGCTGGGGTAATGGCCATTAGATCTTTATTGGTTTTGGCCGTATTATTAAGCCAAGTGCCAAAAATGCTACTGTAGCTGGGCAGAGCAGTGGCGCTCGTTTGGGCGGGTGCTACACCATGGAACTTACAAGGATCTTGCTCTGCGCGCTCTAGTCCGTAGCCTTTTTTGGTGATAATATGCAGCAAACGAGGCTTGTTTTGTAATTTAAGATTTTCTAACGTTTTGATGAGCGTTGGCAAATCATGGCCATCGATTGGACCAAAATAATCCAGACCTAATTCTTCAAATAAAGTGCTGGGTAGCACCATGCCTTTAAGGTGTTCTTCTGATCTTTTGGCGAATTCATGAACCATAGGCATTTTTTCCAAAAAGCCTAACGACTTATGTTTCATGGTGGAGTACGCCTTGCCAGAAATTAGTTTGGTTAAGTATTTGTTCATGGCACCGACATTCTTAGAAATACTCATGTCGTTAT
>NZ_JAQRMS010000173.1 GCF_028599055.1 Candidatus Thioglobus sp. | reverse complement strand
CAGCCATTCTCGTTCTGGACGGTACATACTTTTATATTAAAAAAAGTTCACAGTTTCATTTTCAACGGAAATGTTACAGTCTCCATAAAAACAGGCTATTGGTAAAAACAATGATGGTAGTGTCTACTACTGGTCATATAATCAGTTCTTTAGGTCCATATTTCAGTGATGGAAAAAACAATGATGCCAATATTCTTATACATGGTCTAAAAACAAATGCAGAAGACATGTCTAACTGGCTCAGAGAAGGTGATATTGTCGTCGTCGATAGGGGTTTTAGGGATTCCGTTGAATTTTTAGATGACCTCCGAATCAAGACAGAGATGCCGGTCTTTCTGAGAAGGGGACAAAAACAACACACTGTCGAGGAAAGTAACTCATCAAGATTAGTTACCAAGATACGTTGGGTGGTAGAATCAGTTAATGGCAAGGTAAAATGTTGGAAATATTTGGCCAATATCCTACCAAATAGCCAAATTCCCTACATAGGTGAATATGTTTCATTGGTATCTGCCATCGTAAATAAGTATTGTAAGCCACTGAATCCTAGCCATGTAGATGATGAACTAATTGGGTGCAAAATGTTGCATCTATCAACACAAAAAAATTGCCTGAAAGAAAGGATTGAACGAGACCATCTGGAAAGACGACCGTCCAACTGGCTATCAGTTAGTTCCGTGGGAGACTGTTTTAATGATTTTCCCAAACTTCAGGAGGATGAATTGCGTCAGCTTACACTCGGAGTGTATCAACTCAAATTAGCAAAGTCGTATTCAGTCGAGCATCTAAATGCTGATGGCTCTTATGAAATGTTTGTAAATAAGCAGGATGAAGGTTTACTTATGGGAAAGATTCAAAGCCGTCATGTATCAAGTAGAATACATAAGCTTTGGATTGAATATGATGATGTAATGGTCAAAGGTTGGTATTGTCAGTGTCGGTCAGGTGCTCGGGTGGTAGGTACATGCGCCCATGTTGCTTCTGTTGTGTGGTTCCTGGGATGTGCTCGTCACAGGGATATTGACTTTAATTTCACAGTTGACTGGAGTGCATATCTCACTGATGCAAAAGATTTACCTGAACCTCAGTTAATTGACGATGACAATGAAGTTTCTACTGAAGAATAGAATCCACATGTAACATTGGCTTTTTCGGTAATCATTAATATTATACTTTACGTACCTTTTACACTATTTGCCTTTGTGAGCGGTCCAATATATTGCGTAGTTGAGATATGCACTCCAGTCAATCCAAAGCTTATGTGTTCTACTTGATAGTTATAGTTTTTAATACCATTTCGACAATAATTCAGTTATATCGTAGTGGTCAGTTTTATTGTTGGAGAAAACCGGAGTACCCAGAAATAACCACCGACATGTAACAAGTCACTGACCAGCTTTATCTCATAATGTTTTATTGAATACACCTCGCCATGAGCGGGATTCGAAAAACTTCAGTGGTGATAGGCACTGGTTGCATAGGTAGTTGTAAACTGCCACACGAAAACAACCATGACGGTCCCCTTCATTGAAAGCTAACATAACTACGAATATTTTGCTAAGATTTGCAGCTTCTATTTACTATGCATCGTCGGTAAAAATATTTCCCCTATATCTTGGCGGTCAGTTTTATTGGTGGAGAAAACCACAGTACATATGACAACTAGGACTATTTTACTAAGAAGATTTACGACTTCTATTAACCCCGATGGATTAACATGCAGAGCAATCTCAGTAGTCATGTGATCATATTAGAACAGGTCAAGTAACTAACTAACTTTATCACATAATGTTATATCGAGGACACCTCATTTTAGTGGAAGTCGAATTCGCAACGTTAATGATGATACTCACTGATTACATAGGTAGTTGTAAATCAAACTACCATAGGATCACGACCACGGCGGTCTTTTCTGTTTTCCTATTTCATAAACAAACACAGAAGTTGTCCGACTTGTTAGCTACATTAAGCTAACATGATATACAAAAATGTGCTTGAAATTAAACTTCGATCTTGATATTTAGATATCCATTTAGTTCTATGTACATGTATCTGTCATTTTAGTGATTATTGTAGTATTTGTAATAAGGATGTCCATACAATCCATTAATGATAAATGGTAGAGTCGCGTTAGTGCATTAATGATAAATGGTAGAGTCGCGTTAGTCCATTAATTATATGTGGTAGAGTCACGTTAGTCCATTAATGATATGTGGTAGAGTCACGTTAGTCCATTAATGATAAATGGTAGAGTCACGTT
>NZ_JAQRMS010000172.1 GCF_028599055.1 Candidatus Thioglobus sp. | reverse complement strand
TGCGAGTCATTGTTAAATCAGATGGAAAGACAACTATTACAGCAATGATAAATCCACTGACTGAGGTTATTGCGCGCAAAGTGCTTGCTACCAGTAATACAAAGTTAGCTGATGTAGATGACGTAACAACTGATCTTGCTACTGCTAACACAGCTGTTGGCAAGGCATTTAACGCAGAAGGTGTGGACATTAGCAGCACCAAACCTGCGGTGGTTAATGCCAATAGTTACGACAGTTCTGCTAGTGCTGGTGCTAAGGCATTAGGGCAGGCATTGGCAGGTATTTCTGGTATGGAAACTAAAGACCGTAATGGTGATGCAACTAAAACCACCGATGCAGTTTTAACTAGTTTGGTTAGTGCAATTGATGATAACGGCGTATTAAAAGACGACGAGAGGGCAGATTTTTTAGCAGGTTTGGAACAAGCAAAAACAAAAAATTCAACCAACATGTCAGATGATTATATTGCTAGATTTGAAACCAGTATTTCTGGTATTTCTATTAGTGAGGATACAGTTTACAACACAAGTACTGACAGTGATTTTATTACTAAAATTAAGGCTCAAACCATTACTGCAACCCTGAAAGCAGATTTGAATAATGAGATGCTTTGGGGTCGTGTAAATAGTAGCGTTGCTTGGGAAGATATTACCAGTAAAGCTAGTGGAACTAGCATCTCATGGGATAAAGACCTACAAGAGGGTGAGAATATTATTCAGTTTGCTATTACTGCAAATGGTGTGAATGCAGGTGATGTAACAGATAATATTAAAGGCAACATTGCTTTACAGTCCTATACATTGGATACTACAAATCCATTAAAAGCAATAATTGAAAAAGCAATTACTGATAATAATAATAATCTTTTGAGTGGCGGCACAACCAATGATTCTACGCCAAAGGTTCGTATTTCTTTAACAAATACAAGTGCAGAGAAAGACGATAGAGTTCAGGTGATGAAAGATGACGGTACAGGTTACACACATTCTCAATATGTTAGATTAAATGAAACTGACATTACTAGAGGATGGAAAGAAGTGGCATTGTCAACTTTGACTTTAGACGGTAACAAAGATAATAAGACTTATAATTTTAAAGTAAAAATTATTGACCAAGTGGGAAACCAAAGCCAATTATCAGATGCATATTCAATTATTTTTGATGGCAATGTTGAGCAGTTAACGCTAACATTAAAAGACGATACAGGCACAAGTTCATCTGATGGCATTACTAATAACAAGATAATTAAGATTGGCAATATTGAAAAAGATGCCAAAGTAGAATATATTTTAGATGGTGGTGATGGTTGGATAACATTAGCAAGTAGCGCTATCACTTATAACGCTGACGATAAAGGCACAGCAGAAATTGAGTTAAATGAAAATACTAACTACGCTGCAAACAATATTAAAGTCAGACAAACTGATGATGCAGACAATGTCAGCGGTGAATCCAAAAATTCTGCGTGGAAAATTGACAATACAGCGGTGGAATATAACAACACCGAAGATGTAAAAATATCTAGAGTTAAAAATGAAAATACCAATGCATTTGAAAGCCACATTGTATTAACTTTTACCGAAGATATTGTTAAATTAGCAACTTTTGATACAAATTCGTTTACTATTTTGATTGGCACCAATCAAGTTGCTAATAGCGATATTAAAAGTGTTACAACCAGTGGAAAAAAAGCAACCATCGTATTGACAGCAGATATCAACGCAGCAAATGAATTGAAATTATCTTATGCACAAAGTGATAGCGATAAAGCCTTACAAGATAAGGCGGGCAATATTCTAACAACCATCAGCGAACAAACTTTTCCCATTGACAATGTTGCACCAACTAAGCCAACGATTGAAAGCGTGGTTGACAATAAGGGTGATGAACAAGGTGTTCTTGTTGATGATGCAATTACCGATGATCGTACTTTAGAAGTCAAGGTAAGTTTTACCAATGCAGTAGAGGGGGATTTCTTAAAATATTACAACACTAAAGACAACGATGAATTATTGAAAACAATCACCCTAACTCAATCAGATATTGATAAAGGTTATATAACCACCACTTTATACCTTGACAGTTCTACTGAAGGGAAGGATTATGGGTTGATCGCTAAATTGGTTGATAAAACGGGTAATATTAGCGATGCTTCAACTATAAAAAACTTTACGGTCGATGTCGCTGCGGCAACACCTGATGTTGTATTGAAAATAGACTCAGGTTATTCAAATAGAGATGGTATTACTAACAACAACAGTATTGAAGTCAGTAATATAG
>NZ_JAQRMS010000171.1 GCF_028599055.1 Candidatus Thioglobus sp. | reverse complement strand
CTGTTGATTGAGTAATGATTGGCCGTTGATATTAGGATGAGGCTTCATGCCAATAATATTCAATATGGTTGGTACGATATCAGCCTGGGATATGGGTTTATTCTTATTAAGTAAGACCTGCTGGTATTGCGCCTTTGGTGGTGCAATTAACAATGGATTATGGATGGTATTTTTTGTAAAGCTTTGATTAAACATACCAGACTTACCCCCTAAACCTTGACCATGATCTGCAGAGTAAAATACCCATGAATTTGGATTTTTTTTCTGCACGTATTTAATTAACGTTGCAATATAGTCATCTGTTTTGATAACTGTATTGTCATAAGCATTGATAGAGTTTTCTTCTGATTCTGGTAAGAATTTTTTATGCTCTTGAGTTGAATGCATACTGTAAGGATAATGCGAGCCATCCATTTGCAGTACCAGCATAAAAGGTTTGCTTTGCTTATCAATATAAGGCATGGCAATTTCTGTTAATACACGCATATCATCTGCACCCTTGTGCACAGAGGCATTTTTATTCATTTGCAAACCATCCCAGAAAAAATCCACATCGTCGTCAACAAATATTTCTCTAATATGCCCCCAGGTAGTATCTTGCGCACTGATAAAGGCTGTATTGTAGCCACGCGCCTTGGCATAATTAAAGATAGTTGGTGTTTGGTAAAATTTACCCAAAGGGTCAATGCCTTCCATACCCGTCAACATATACGGCACACTTAAGCGAGTATGCGTACCAATACTGAGTGCATTATCAAATGCAATTAATCGTTTATCATCTTCTAAAGAGCTAAGCTTGGGCGTTGTGTTTCTTTCATAATTGTAAATACCCATATGTGACAACACTAATGACTCACCAACAATATAAATAATATTGGGCAAGTTATCTAACTGGGCATTGTTAATAGGAACTTCTGCTTTGTCTCGATTAAATTCTAAAGCCTGATCCTTGGACATTTGTAATAAAGTTGAGTAATAAGCCAGAGTGGAATTTTGAAAATTCGAAACACCGTACCAACTAAAGGTTGTTAGCAAGTACAGCAAAATGAAACCAATAGCATTCAGTGTGTATCGCCATTTAACAATTAGCTTTGACACTGACAATAACTTAACCACCCAAAAAACAACTCCCAAAATAATAATTGACTTAACAATATTAAATTGCTCTACCCATAAAGAAAGCGTCATCCAGGGGTCTTCTGTAAATGCATGAAAACCAAAGCTTGAAGCAAAGGAGCGATATACCTCAAAATGCGACATTTGAACCAGCATCGGCAATGCAATAACTGTATAAACACCGAATTTATAAAAACGAGATTTAATTATTACTGGTCTCAATAAAAACAACAGCGACAGAAATGCTAACGATGACAGACCAAAATTAACCGCAACCCGTTTAATATCCCAATGATCGACCACCCAGATGTAATCGCGAACAACTAACAGATCGACTAGCACAATCACCAGCCAAACTAGCAAGGTGTTTATTATTTGATTTGATCTAACCATGTAGAAACAGTGTTAATTTCGTTATATTTAGTAAGGTCAATTTGCAATGGGGTGACTGATACGTAATTGTTAGCAATGGCATGAAAATCAGTGCCTACGCCGTTATCAGCCTCTTTGCCGTTTTCCCCAATCCAGTATAAGGATGAATTTTCTTTATCTTGAATACTGGGCTCAGACATATGGCGCTTGCCAAGACGCGTAGTTTGAAAGCCTTTAACCTCATCAATTGATACATCCGGGACATTAACATTCAGCACCGTATCGTGTGATAGTTGCGCATGCGTGATTTGACTGATTAATTGTTGAGCTATAATGCCTGCAGTTTCAAAATTATTACCATTCCAGCTAGCGAGTGAAAAGGCAACTGATGGCAAGCCTAAGAAGCGCCCTTCTATGGCACCTGCTACCGTGCCTGAATAGATGACATCATCGCCCAAATTGGGGCCAAAATTAATACCTGTAACCACTAAATCAAACGTATCTTCTAGAAAGCCACATAAGGCTAAATGCACGCAATCACTCGGTGTGGCGTCGATACTGTAGATATTGGATGCTATCTTGACAGGTTTTAATGCCCTATTAAGCGTTAAAGAGCTACTTGATGCTGATTTATTTTCATTCGGCGCAACAACAGTAATCTCATGGTCTTTCGATAAGTACCGAGTTAATGTTTGTATACCTTCGGCTTGATAACCGTCATCATTACTTATTAAGATTTTCATTTAAGAAATGTTAAGTATGACTGCATCTTTCTTAATACCAACTTTAACCGTGCCGCCATCAA
>NZ_JAQRMS010000170.1 GCF_028599055.1 Candidatus Thioglobus sp. | reverse complement strand
ACTTCCGGTTTATGGACAAGATGGCTGCGTAAAATTTTCAGCGTCTAGGTCGGGCAAAAAAATCGTTAATTATTATAACGTACGAGCTGTGACAAAGTGTACAGTATTTAAATATTTTAAAATGTCCAATACAAACATGTATGATCCCAAATTGATATCCATAATGCAAGAAAACGTAAATGACTACAAACAGTATGAACAATGCATACCCCCCAAGCTAAAAGAAGCATCGGGTAAAGCAAAGAAAATATGTAACTTTGAGGAAATTACCTCACATATATATGAAAAAGACGCCCATATGTGCGCATTTAGAGTTCCACAAAATAAATGCATGGTGTGGATAAGAACACTCGGGGCATACTACTATGAACTTTTGGGCAGTGATCCCGATTACGAGATCACGTGGAAAGACGACTCCGAAGTCATGGAAGAAGTCAAATCTATCCAAATAGAAGTAAATAAACCCTCTCAATCTGAATTAGCAAATGACTTACAGTTCAAAATAACTATATTTTTGAAAACTGGCACAATTCAAGCACAGGGGCGTAATTTTGAACAATTTGAGAAATCTGACTTTCCCATTTTGATTAACATTGTAAATCAAACCAGTGCAGGAAAAATATCAACAATACCGGTACCAGATACTGAAACAACAAAGTGCAGGTATCAAACAAAAGTTAAAACCCCTGAGATAACGGATGAGACGGAATTAAAACTACTAATGGGGTCAGAATCATGTAATGAAAGTGAGACTGTCAAGAATTCTACAAACTCACAAATACAAGGTACACCAGAAAACTTAATAGCTATGATTCAAGGAAAATTTCAAAGGCAGTTTGATGAACTCAAATCGAATATTGATAAAAACAAACAGAGTGTTCAATCAATCGAAACAAATCTTATACAAGCCGTTGACAAAACATATCATCAGAATACCGATTTGATTAATGAAAAGTTTAAGGAAAGTCAAAACCAGATTATATCTGAAATATCACGCCATTTGGATGGGAAAATATTAGATCACTTGTCTAAATATATAAACACATTGAAACCCACCACTGAAAAAACACATGAGCAGGATACAAAAAGGTTTAATGAGGCTATAGGTAAATTAGAATCCAGGAACAAAGATTTAACTCACAAACTAGAGAAGGCTGAACATGAAAAAAACTTACTAGAAGACAAATTGAGAGATGAAAAACAAGCACACGAGATAACAAAAAACCAGTATAAAATGTACAGACAAAGTGAATCGCAGGAAGAGAACTTCCTGTCAAAACGTCTCGACTTGAGAAATAAAATGGTAAGCGACATGGAAATATCAGTAAACAACTTAAAAAAACTCTTAGAGGAAAAGGAAGAAGAGGCTATTAGTTTGAAAATCCACTATGGATCTGTACATACTCCAGGTCAGTTTGAAAATCAAAAACATAAAAACTCAGTAGATATCTCTGAACAACAACCCATGCCAAAACAATCAAAACCTAAAATCATTCTCATGGGAACATCTAACACTGAGCATATCAAACCAGAAAAATGGTCAAAATATATGACAGAAAAGGAAACAACATACACAATCAAGGAGGCCAAGGAAAAACTACTTCAGTATGTACCATCAGATAATGATATTCCATCAGTCATAGTGTATCATGTCCTTACCAATGACTTAAAATCAATGGACGCTAGTCAGTGTGTTAGTAGAATGTCAGATCTTATCAATGTGTCATTAGAAAATTTTCCAAATACTAAAATAATAGCCTCTCTTGCAACACCTCGATCAGATAACAATGATTGGAATAATAATGCTGAACTTATAAATGTACTGTTGAAACAAAAGTATAGAAATCATGATAAAGTGTATCTTTCTGATAATAGTAACATAGGCGTGGATGGACTTCCAAAGAAAAACATGATACATGAAGATGGCTATCATCTCACATCAGATGGTGTAGCAATGTTAGCTGCAAACATCAAACATGCAATTGATAGAGTGTCACAGGCGTCCGGTGATTCTCGAGGAAGCCCGACCCGACGAGGAGGTTTATCATACCGTGACAATTTCCAGAGGAATAGACAAGAGAATTATTATCCGCGAAGTGGTTATTTTTCACGAGGGAGCACACAAGGCTCTTCTCATAGATATAACAATCCAAGATATAATCAAGGAGGAAATCGGGGTGATACAAATAGAGTCGGACCTCGATTTCAACGATTTGGACGTTGGGACTGAATTTTACCTCATACATTCTAAATTCAGTTTTTGATATTGTATATTACCAGACTGCTGGGTTTAGTTTTTGTTTTTTG
>NZ_JAQRMS010000017.1:1788-17258 GCF_028599055.1 Candidatus Thioglobus sp. | reverse complement strand
GAGTAATTTTCTTTGCTACCAATTTTCTTCTTTCATCGACAACAATAGATTTATCAAAGTCTTTGCGATTGTAGATTCTGTCTTCAACAGGGTTGCCATCCTTATCAGTAAAGCCAATTGGTGGTCGCCAACCTTCAAGATCAATATTTAGACCAACTCGAAAAACCTTGTAAGGCGCCAAAAATCCGTCATCAATACCTTGCTTGAGCGAATAAGTATAAATTGGGTCACCAAAATATTCTGTGCTAGAAATGGTTTCGGTTTCTTTTGGTGTGGCAGTTAAACCGACATGAGTCGCTTTGTTGAAATATTTAAGAATTTCACGCCAGGCGCTATCGTCTTTTGCACTACCCCTATGACACTCATCAATCACAATCAGATCAAAGAAATCTGGGCTAAATTTTCTAAAAGCATCTTTATCTTTATCATAATTAGTTAATCCTTGATAAAGGGCTAAATAAATCTCAAACGACTTGTCAATTTTCTTGTGCCGAATAACTGTCATTTTGTCTTTGAAATGACGAAAATCTCCACGCTTGGTTTGGTCGATCAATGCATTTCTATCAGCAAGAAACAAAATGCGCTTTTTAGCGCCCCCTTTCCATAAGCGATGAATGATTTGAAAGGCGGTGTAGGTTTTTCCCGTGCCAGTTGCCATGGTTAACAAAATACGTTCTTTACCCTTGGCGATAGCCTCTACAGTGCGGTTAATGGCTATTTGCTGATAATATCTAGGGTTGCGACCAGTACCGTCAAAGAAATAATCCTGGGTAGAGGTATTCTCTTGTTCTTGCGTTTCAATGCCTTTGTATTTTTTATAGCGCTGCCAAAGCTCCTGTGGCGATGGAAACTCATCAAGACTAATTTCTTTTTCAATAGTGCTGTTGGAATTGGTCTTGTCGTGCTCATAAAAACCATCACCATTACTACTAAAAACTGATGGAATATCTAAAATATCCGCATAATCTAAGCCTTGTTGAATACCTGATTTAATAGAATGCTTGTTATCCTTGGCTTCAATAATAGCGATTGGAATATTAGGCTTATAGTAAAGAATGTAATCTGCCCTTTTGCCTTTACCACGAGTGGTAAGATTTCCTCTGACATAAATACGTCCATCAGTAAAAAAAACTTCTTCGCGCACTTGTGTTTGTATATTCCAACCTGCCGCTTGTATAGCAGGTGTGATATATTTAGTACAAATATCTCTTTCAGAAAGATCTTTTTTTGACGGCATTAAAATAACATTTAATATAAAAATTTAAGTTTATTTTAACCCTCAACAATCACAAGGTATTTAAATATCAATTTAAATTGTAAAGAATAATTTACACCTACACCGGGTGTGGGTGTGAAATAGGTGGAGAATAAAATATTAAACATCAGGCATTTAATCTTTTAACAAAAGTCACTATTAGTGTATAATTTCGCAATTCCCTTGCTTGAGGACATGGTGTTCCAAGCTATTATTTAATAACCATAAGGAGACAACACTCATGAGACATTATGAGATTACACTGATTGTGCACCCTGATCAATCGACTCAGGTCAGCACTATGATGGATAACTACAAAGAAATTATCACAACAGGCGGTGGCAACATTCACCGTGAAGAAGATTGGGGTCGTAAGCACTTGGCTTACCCAATTGACAAAATTTACAAAGCGCACTACTTATCAATGAATATTGAGTGCGATCAAGATACACTTGACAAGCTTAACTATAACTTCCGTTTTAACGATGCAGTCCTTAGAAATTTAGTACTTTCTGAAGACAAAGCAATTACCGAGCCTTCAATTATGATGACGGCTAAAGACGAAGATAAAAAACCAGTTAAAAGATAGGAGATTATCATGGCTAAGCAACAAAAGAGAAAACGCAGACCTCAAGTTAAAGTAAACACATTTTGTCGTTTTACAGCGGCAGGTGTTGAAAAGATCGACTATAAAGATGTTGATACTTTGTTAAAGAATATTGATGAAAGTGGCAAGATCACACCATCAAGAATGACAGGCACTAGCGCTAAATTCCAGCGTCAGTTAACAACTGCCATCAAGAGAGCTAGATTCCTAGCCCTTATTCCTTACACTGATAAGCACAAGAAATAGGAGCAGGATCATGCAAGTAATTTTATTAGAAACAATTCAAAAAGTAGGTGCGCTAGGCGACCTTGCCAATGTTAAAGCGGGCTTTGCACGTAACTTCTTAATCCCTCAAGGTAAAGCTAAGCCAGCAACAAAAGCAAACTTAGCTGAATTTGAAACTTTAAAAGCTGATCTACAAGCTAAAGAAGCGGCAGCACTTAAAGCGGCTCAAGCGATCGAAGCTAAGATGACTGGTACAGTTTGTACAATCTTGGCTAATGCTGGTGACGAAGGTAAGTTATTCGGCTCTATTTCAACAGCAGATATTTCTGCTAGCCTTGCTAGCGCAGGTTTTGAAGTTGAAAAACGCACGATTAACATGTCTGAGGCGATTCGCCATACGGGTGAGTACGACGTAAGTGTTACTCTACATTCTTCAGTTTCGGTTGCTATTAAAGTGGTTGTCAAAGGACAAGAAGAGTAAAAATTTAGCTTAAAACAAAGAAAGTCTCTAGCAACCATAATGAAATTTTGCAAGTCAATTAAGCGTCTTAACAAGGCATAATTTATTTAGCGATAGTTATTCATATTGCCAATAAATTTAACACAGTTAAGATACTTAATTGACTTGCCCTACGGGACTTAGGAAAATTCCCATAAGTTTGATAAAATTACTTGACATATGAATAACTATGCCAGCATAATTTTATCTTTCCTATGTAAATTTTCCGTTGTCAAAAATTATCGGGGTTGCTTGAGACTTCCTTAGGTTAAAATTAAGAACCCTCGCAAGAGGGTTTTTTATTTTATAGGCATTTCTAATGAACATTGAAAACGTTAAAATTCCCCCTAATTCACTCGATTCAGAGCAATCGGTTTTAGGCGGTTTGTTATTGCATAATGATGCCTGGGATCAAGTTGCTGACATCTTAACAGCGGTTGACTTTTACAATGCCTCGCACCGAATTATCTTTGAGGCTATTGCCACTTTACTGCAACACAATCAACCAGCAGATATCTTAACGGTTAAAGAGCACGTTAAGAAAAATGGCAACGAAGAAACTATTGGTGGCTTTGTTTACTTGGCACAAATTGCTGAGAATACCCCAAGTATTTCCAACATTGAAGCCTACGCCAAACATGTTCGTGAGCTTAGTGTTTATCGTCAATTGATCATTGCCAGCCATGAAATTGCGGACACTGCCTACAATCCTAAAGACATGGAAGTACAACATCTGATTGATCTTTCTGAAAAGAAAATCTTTGAAATTGCTGAGCAAGTAACTCGCGGCAAACAAGATGTGACCAATGTTAAAGACATCATTAAAGATGTGGTTAATCGCGTACACGAAATGCAAGAAGCTGACGGAATTACCGGGCTCGAAACCGGCTTTAGCGAACTTGATAAAATCACCTCCGGCCTACAAAATGGCGATCTGATTATTGTTGCTGGGCGCCCTTCTATGGGTAAAACTGCTTTTTCAATGAACATCATTGAACACGTTGCTATTACCGCTAAAGAACCTAAACCAGTTGCTGTATTCAGTCTTGAGATGCCGACTGAATCTTTAGTGATGCGTATGATTTCATCATTTGGCCACATTAAAGGTGAAAACCTTAAAGACACCATGACAGAAACCGATTGGAATAGTTTTAATCATGCAGTCTTGGCCCTTGAAAAATCAACCGTACTGATTGACGAGACCCCATCTATCACCCCAACGGAAATTCGCGCCAAATGTCGCCGATTAAAGCGCCAATATCCTGACTTAGCACTCATCATGGTGGATTATTTACAGCTTATGGTTGTTCACGGCAGGAGCGACAATCGCGTTCAAGAAATTTCTGAAATTTCACGCTCACTAAAAGCACTGGCTAAGGAAATTAACGTGCCTGTTATTGCCCTTTCTCAGCTTAATCGTGGTGTTGAGTCACGCCCTAAAGCGGGCAAAGGCCGTATGCCGCAAATGTCTGACTTACGTGAATCAGGCTCGATTGAGCAAGATGCGGATATTATTGCCTTTATTTATCGTGATCAACAATATCATGATGATTCTTACTCAAACCCTGAGGAAATTGGCAAAGCAGATTTGCAAATTGCCAAACATAGAAACGGCTCAACAGGTCGAATCAAACTAGCCTTTGTGGGTGAGTATGCGCGCTTTGAAGATTTGGCCAATGAAGATCAGTTCCAAGGCATGCCTGACGAGCAAATGGATGCAGCTTACATTAACAACATGGCCAACTTTGATCAAGAACCCTTTTAAACTTTTATGCATGCTGTAGCGGCAATTTCACAATCAGCCTTGGCGCATAATTTATCAATTGTTCGCGCTCAAGCACCTCACTGCAAGATTGTTAGCATGGTTAAGGCTAATGCTTATGGTCACCATCTGTCTCATAGCACACCGCTATTACAGGCGGACTTATTGGGCGTTAGTGAATTGAGTGAGGCGCGCCAACTACGTCAACTGTGTAATCAGCCCATCTTGCTACTACCTGGTGTTTATAATCCAACAGACCTTAATGAAGCAATTGAATTGGGCTGTCATGTGGTTATACATCACCCAAGCCAAGTCGCCCTCATTGCCAACGCCACTCAAGCACTCAATATTTGGCTTAAAGTTGATACGGGCATGCACCGACTAGGGTTATCTGCAGATGAATTAAATTCAAGCATTCAGCAGCTTGTAAAAAATCCAAACATTCATATTGAAGCAGTTATGAGTCATTTTGCTTGTGCAGATGAGCCAAGCAATGTAAAAAATCTGCAACAAATCTCACACTTTAACCAACTTGATATAGCTTGCTTTAATCGATCAATGGCCAACTCTGCTGCTATTTTAAGCCAGCCAAGTGTACACTTTGATTATGTTAGACCTGGCATTATGCTGTACGGCGTTTCACCTTTTGGTGAGCCTGATGAAACACTCCAGCCAGTTATGCAGCTCTCTGCACCTGTGGTTAGTATTAAAAAAATCAGTGTGGGTGAGTGTGTGGGTTATGGCGCCACTTGGCAAGCTAAAGAAGATACCACCATTGCAGTTATTGGCATTGGCTATGGCGATGGCTATCCCAGACATGCTAAAAATGGTACGCCAGTCTTAATTAACAACACACTTTATCCATTAGCTGGTCGTGTCTCTATGGATTTGATTTGTGTTGATATTGGTAATGCACTGGTTAATATTGGCGATAAGGCCATTTTGTGGGGACATGACAAACTTCGAGTTGAAACAATCGCCCAATATAGCGACACAATAGGCTATGAGCTCTTAACCCATGTTAGCAGTCGAGTAAATTTTATTAAGACATGAAAAAGCTTATTCAAATCAGTGATTGTCATATTGATGATGACAAATTGGCCATGGGCGCTGACACTCAACTCAATCTCGAAAGGATTATTGCCGAAATTGCCAAGCTATCGTTTGACGCACTACTCATTACTGGCGATCTAACTCATAATGGCACTTTGAGCGCCTACCAACGCCTAAAAGAGCTACTAACCCCTATCAAACAACCTGTCTATGTTTTTGGCGGCAATCATGATCAGTCTGAGCATTTATCCGATGTATTTGCAGACAATTTGTTTGATACCATTACTTTGGGCAATTGGACTGTTGTCGATATAGATTCTGTGCAACCAGACAAAACCAGTGGCAGAGTCACCCAAGCAGCACTTAATACACTTGATAAGCAACTTGACAATACGCATTCGGAGTATGTGATGCTGGCACTTCACCACCCTGTAGTGTCAATGAATAGCAGTTGGGACGACTCCCTGTCACTAGAAAACCCCCAAGAACTGTTCCAAACCTTGGATAAACATTCTAAAATACGCAGCATTATCTTTGGCCATGCGCATGAGGCAGCTGAATTTACGCGTGATAAGCTTGATATTATTTCATGTCCTTCTACCGCCTTGCAATTTACCCACGAACCTAGAATAGGATTTAATATCTATAATCTTCACACCAATGGAACACTAGACTGGCAGACGCAATGGATCTGAATACACAATATCTGCACGACCTGTATAACACTCGAGCGTCAAAAACCTATAGTGACGTAAGTGCTTTGTTTGAATCAAACTATCTGAAAATACTCAAACTTATCCCTCTGTTAAAACAAACAGCACATGCTAGTATTATTCACCACCCAGAATTAGCTGACTTGCACCTAGAAATTGATCAGCGCTTTACTCACACTGGTATTTACACACTAACTCACATTCTAGATGGCAACATGCGCAAGCCTGATATTAAGTTTAAAGTGTATTTTGATGTGCAATTATTAGAGGTTATTTCAGTTTGCAATGAAACCACGCTAAACACTGAACACCCATATTTAACACAATGCAGCGATATGAATATACAATGGGAGCTCAACTTGTTCATTGAGCGCTGGTTGGATTATTGTTTAGACAAATATCAAGGAAAATCATGGCAGACGCGGTAGACCCAAAAGCAAAAGATAAATTGGTGGTGGCAATCTCCTCTAGGGCATTATTTGACCTGGATGAATCACATCAAATCTTCAAACAACAAGGGGTTGAAGCTTACGCCAAACATCAAGAAGAAAATGAAGAGGTTATTCTTCCGCCCGGTGTAGGCTTTACCTTGGTTAAAAAACTCCTTTCGCTTAATACTAAAAAAAATCCCATTGATGTTATTTTACTTTCAAGAAATAGCGCAGACACTGGTTTAAGAATTTTTAACTCAATTGAACATTATGGCTTAAATATATCGCGTGCTGCATTTACCAGAGGTGAAAGCACCCATAATTTAGTTGGCGCCTTTGAGGCTGACTTGTTTTTATCAAGCAACTATCAAGATGTACAAAAAGCCTTAGAATCAGGCTTTGCCGCCGCCTCTATTGTTGGTGAAGGCGCTAAAGATTCTCATGAGACTCAACTGCGTATCGCCTTTGATGGCGATGCGGTTATCTTTTCTGATGAAGCTGAAAAAATCTATCAAGAAAAAGGCATTGATGCATTTGAAGAAAATGAGAAAAATTCTGCCAATGTTGAACTTAAAGCCGGGCCTTTTAAATGCTTTTTAAAATCTCTACATAAAATTCAATCTGCCTTTCCTGTTGAAAACAACCCTATTCGCACCGCCTTAGTAACGGCACGCTCAGCCCCTTCACACAAACGCGTTATTCACACCATGCGTGAATGGGGTATTCGCATTGATGAATCCTTCTTTTTGGGTGGGTTGGATAAAGGCATTTTCTTAAAAGAGTTTGGCGCTGATATTTTCTTTGATGATCAACACTCTCATTGTGAATCTGCCTCTCAGTATGTACCAACCGGTCATGTGCCTAATGGCATATCTAACGAATGACCTTTGACACTCGAGCATTTGTCACTAGCTGCCTGTCAACTGCCAAAGTTATTTTATTCACCGTTATTCCTTATTTTTTATTGGCCGAGCTACTGGTTTATTTTGAAATAATGCCGCTTATTGCGCAATTTTTCACCCCATTTACCACACTACTTAACCTGCCACCAGAGGCAGCTTTGGCTTTGGCATCTGGTGTTTTTCTTAATCTGTATGCAGCTATTGCATTTGCCGCCCCATTAGGATTAAGTGTTTATGATTGGACAATATTAGGGTTGTTTTTAGGCGTGCTGCATTCCATTCCAGTTGAGTCAGCTATTATGAAAAAGCTTGGCATTGACTGGATTAAATCAATTTCATTTCGCCTGGTGATGGCTTTTGTTGTTTTGATTCCGCTACTTGTCATTCCAGCTGAAGTTTTATTTGACAATCCGAACAAGGTAGCCAATGCCCTGTATCAAGTTAGCACCACAACGCCTACTAATTTTGTTGATTTTTTAGTATTGAAACTCTATGAATCAATTTTATTATCAATCGAAATCATTCTGTTAGTTAGCTTGGTTATTCTGGTTGTCACCCTAATTAAAGGCTTACAGATTTTGCAAAAATTTGACCATCATCTAGGCACAATCATGGCACTAATTACTGGGGTTTTGATCGGCATCACCTATGGTGCAGGTGTACTGCTAAAAGAAGCCAAATATATGACTAAGCAACAAATTGCTTCTGTGTGCTATTTTCTCATGGTGGCGCATGCAATTATCGAGGACACACTGCTGTTTGTCTTTTTTGGTGCAGATATTGTTTTGTTAATTAGTATTCGTCTATTTTTTGCCACACTGGTGTTTCTTGGCCTGACCTTATATTACAAAACCCAGTCAACTTAATACGAGTTAAAGCCTTGTAATTATTGGTAAAATATCGGCTTTAACTTGACCGAAAACTTAAGTAAATGAGTAAAAAAATCCAAGCCATTCGCGGCATGAACGATCTACTACCTAAAGACTCTGATCTTTGGATGTTTGTGGAGCGAACCATTGCTGATTTATTCAGTAGCTATGGCTACAAAAATATTCGTACACCTGTGGTTGAGTCAACAGATACGTTTTGTCGCGCAATTGGTCAAGCAACAGACATTGTTGAAAAGGAAATGTATAGCTGGACTGAATCCAATGGTGACTCTCTTAGCCTGCGCCCTGAGGGTACCGCTGGTTGTGTGCGCATGATGATTGAGCACAACTTGCCCCGAGAAGGCATTCAGAAAGTATTTTATCAAGGCGCTATGTTTAGACATGAGCGCCCGCAAAAAGGTAGATACCGACAATTCCACCAAGTTGGCTTAGAAGTATTTGGCGCTTCTGACGCCAAAATTGATGCTGAACTCATGCAAATAACGCACAATCTTTGGCAAAAGCTTGGTCTTGAGAATGTCACATTAGAAATCAATACATTAGGCTCTAGTGAAGCTCGTGCCAGCTATCGTCAGATTTTGGTCGATTATTTCAGCGCCAACAAAGATCAGCTAGACGAAGACAGCCTTAGACGCCTAGAGTCTAATCCATTGCGTATTCTTGATAGTAAAAATGAGTCCATGCAAGGGTTGATCAATAATGCGCCAAAATTAATGGACCATTTGGATGAAGAGTCCGCCATTCATTTTGAACAATTCAAGGCTTACCTAACTTGCTTAGGTATTGATTTTGTTATCAACACTCGCCTGGTTCGCGGACTTGATTATTACAACCGAACTGTGTTTGAATGGACCACCACTGACCTTGGCGCTCAAGGCACTATTTGTGCAGGTGGACGCTATGACAGTCTGGTTGAAAAAATGGGTGGCAAGCCAACAACTGCTGTTGGACTCGCTATTGGCCTGGAGCGTCTGATTTTATTATTAGCCGAGCAAAAGGTTGAAATTGCCGCCAAACAATTAGCTATTTATATGGTGGTATTAGGCGATGATGCGCAACTTAAATCCATGCAAATAGCTGGTGAATTACACAATCAGCTACCCAATATTACCATTTATAACGACATTACCCTAGGTAGTTTTAAAAGTCAGTTTAAAAAAGCTGACAAGACCAATGCGGACTTTGCATTAATTCTAGGTGAAGAGGAATTAAATAACAACCAAGTTAGCATTAAACCGTTAAAATCTCAAGACAAACAACAAAGCCTAAGCTTAGCTGAAGCTATTGAATATTTTAAGGATTACAAATGAAGAATTTTATTGAAGTTGGCCACACTGAAGACGAACAAGAGCAACAAATAAAAAATTGGCTAAAGCAAAATGGCGCTCAAATTATTGCCGGTATCGTACTAGGCTTAGGTGGTATTTGGGGGTTTGATGCTTATAACGCTCACCAATATCAACAGTCTATTGAAGCGAGAGCACTTTACTTAAGTGCCAATACAAACACACTAGAGCAACTGAGTACTGATCATAGTGACAGTGGCTATGTGCAGCAGTCAGCTTTACTACAAGCCAAAATTGCTGTTAAAAATAAAAACTATGAACTAGCCTTGCAACATCTAGGTAGCTTAACTAACGATGAGAACACACTAATTGCCAATGTAGCTGCCTTTAGAATGGCTAGTGTCTATTTAGAAATGGATAATTATGAAGCAGCCATTTCAACATTAGATGCAACGCCATCTGGCAGTTTTAATGGTTTATTTAATCAACTTAAAGGCGACATATATGTGGCAAATAACAAAGTTGAGCTTGCTCAAAAGCATTACAAATTAGCGTTAACACAAATTTCAAAAGACTCCGAATTGCAAAGTTTAATCAGCATTAAATTAGCTGACCTTAACTAATAAAAAACATTATGGGCCTACCTACCATCTCACTCGTTGGACGCCCTAATGTCGGCAAATCAACCCTGTTTAATCGTCTTAGCAATTCACGCCAAGCGCTTGTCTCTGACTTTGAAGGTTTAACACGTGATCGTCAATATGCTGAAGTCTTATTAGATGATGACACACAAACCTTTGTCACCATCATTGATACAGGCGGATTAACTAACGAAGATAATGTTGTTGATAGCGGCATTCAAGGTCAAGTTTTAAGTGCCCTAGAAGAATCTGATGTTATTTACTTTATTGTTAGTAGTCGTGATGGGGTTATTGGTCTTGATCTGGAAATTGCCGCGCAACTTAGACGTTTGAAAAAAAATATTTTATTGGTATGCAACAAGGCCGAAGGTTTGAATGAGACTGCCGCTGCTGAATTTTACGAACTTGGCCTGGGCGAGCCTAAACTCATCTCTGCAGAACACGGTCAAGGTATCGCTGATCTAATTGATGACACCCTGCCCTTATTACCCAACCTTGATCCAATTGAAGATGAAGACGAAGAAGAAGTAGAAGGCATTGCAGTTGCCGTTTTAGGGCGGCCAAATGTGGGTAAATCCACGCTAATTAACCGTATTCTAGGTGAAGAGCGCGTATTGGCGATTGATTTGCCCGGCACTACTCGAGACAGCATCTACATCCCCTTTGAACGCGAAGGACAACAATACACTTTAATTGATACTGCAGGTATTCGCCGTAAGCGCTCCACGCATGAAAAAATTGAGATTTTTTCCATTATTAAAGCCATTGATGCCTTAGACAGGTCTCATGTTGTTATTCTCGTATTAGATGCCCGTGAAGGTGTCACTGAACAAGACGCCACTCTACTTGGCATGATTGCCGATAAAGGTCGAGCGCTACTTATTGTTATCAATAAATGGGATGGTTTGGATGAATACCAAAAATCCGAAGTTAAACGTAAATTAGACGTTAAATTGTCTTTTGTTAATTACGCTAGCGTGCATTACATTTCTGCCTTGCACGGTTCTGGTGTGGGTAAATTATTTGCACCGATTATCAAATCTTACAAAAATGCCGGCACCCAGCATTCAACCTCGACACTTAACAAAATTTTAGAAAGTGCCAATGCAGGACATCAGCCGCCGCCAGTTAAAGGTAGACGCTTAAAGATTAAATACGTTAATCAAACAGATGTGTTTCCGCCAACACTAACTTTCCATGGAAATCATCTTCAAAGTGTGCCAAATGCTTATGATCGCTACTTAAAGAATTTCTTTATTGAAGCCCTAAAGCTAACCAATACACCACTTAGAATCGAATATAAGAGCGGTGAAAACCCATTTAAAGACACTAAGAACGAACTTAGCGCTCGTCAAGTAACCAAAAAACGTCGCTTAATGCAGTTTATTAAGAAACGCAAGAAGCGAAAGTAGTTTTCGCATCAGTCCTGTTAATTTCAGCCGTTAATTCGCAATAATTATTCTCAAGTATGATCGCTTGGGACGGGTCATCACTACAGGCACAACCTGATAGAATTTCACAGAAAAAAACCCCGATTTTTAAATGAATAGTTTGCGCATCTGAGCGACTAGACAGCAGTCTCAAACTAATGCTATCTGGATCAATTACCCCGCTGTACTTACAACAGGTAAATAAAGGTAGTTCATCTAGGCTTAATTGTGCAAACGCTTGCTGAAAATACTGAAAAAAATCATCACCTTCCCAGTGGCTTAAAGCTTGCTCAAACACCTACGAAGATAAAATTAAGTTATGCGCCTCGTTAGCAGCTTTAATAAAACTTTCAAATAGTGGATGGCCATCACGCGGTGTTGAGGTAAATTCCGGATGGAACTGACAAGCCACAAACCAAGGATGATCTTCAACCTCAACCATTTCAACTAGCGTACCGTCAATGGATTTTCCGGAAACAATCAAGCCTGCAGCCTGCACTTGATCAATTAAAGTATTGTTTACCTCATAACGATGGCGATGACGCTCAGTAATAACACCCGCACCATACACCTCTTTGGCTAACGTGCCATCTACCAATGCGCACTCTTGACCACCAAGACGCATGGTGCCGCCTAAGTCTGAATCAGCGTCACGTGTTTGAGTAGAGCCATCTTCATCTTGCCACTCAGTAATAAGAGCAACAATTGGATACGGTGTATCATGATTAAATTCGGTACTATTGGCATCAGCCATACCGGCCATGTTGCGGGCATATTCAATTACAGCTACTTGCATACCTAAACAAATACCCAAATAAGGCACCTTGTTTTCACGCGCATATTGCACCGTTTTAATCTTACCTTCAACGCCACGATTGCCAAAACCACCTGGCACCAAAATGGCGCTCATTTCATTTAAACAATCGGTGCCATTTTTTTCAATTTCTTCAGAATCAAAATAATGGATATTAACTTTGGTAGCGGTATTAATACCCGCGTGCAACAAGGCTTCAGAGAGTGATTTATAGGCTTCGGTTAAATCAATGTATTTACCTACCATGGCGATATCAACACTGGCTGTTGGCGTATTAAGCTTATGAATAACACTATCCCATTCACTTAAATCAGTTGGTTTGCAATCAAGGTTTAATTTTTTAACCACCACCTCATCCAAGCCCTGTTCATGCAAGGCGCGAGGTACTTTATAAATAGTATCAACATCTAACGAAGTAAAGACAGCGTCAGTTGGTACATTAGTAAATAAGGCAATTTTTTCACGCTCTGCTTCTGGCAGTTCATGTTCCGAACGACAAATCAAGATATCAGGCTGAATACCAATACCGCGCAACTCTTTAACCGAGTGCTGGGTTGGTTTGGTTTTTAGCTCGCCCGCTACTTTAATATAAGGCAGTAATGTCAAATGCACGAATAAAGTATTTTCACGACCAAGCTCTAAACTCATTTGTCTAATTGCTTCAAGAAATGGCAATGATTCAATGTCACCTGCGGTGCCACCAATTTCAACCAAGGCCACATCTGCACCCTGTGCACCCGCTTGTGCCAGCGCTTTAATTTCATTAGTGATATGTGGAATAATTTGAACCGTAGCACCTAAATAATCACCACGACGCTCACGCTCAATTACGTTTTCATAAACGCGACCTGCAGTAAAGTTATTCTTCTTACCTAATTGCTGACGAATAAAACGTTCATAATGACCAAGATCTAAGTCAGTTTCAGCACCATCGTTAGTGACAAAAACCTCACCATGCTGAAACGGGCTCATGGTGCCAGGATCTACATTAATATAAGGATCAAGTTTAAGCATGGTCACATTCAGACCACGAGACTCTAAGATAGAAGCTAATGAAGCTGACGCAATTCCCTTACCTAAAGAAGAGACCACACCGCCAGTAATAAAGATGTATTTTGTTGCCATTGAAAAGTAGCAAAGTTGAAATGCTTATGATACCTTAACGCGTTATAATGTTGAACATCAAAATACAAAGTAATTGCACTATGCAGTACAAACAGTTTGCCTCACGCCTATTTATCTATCTAAAACCGCATATTGGCAAGCTTGTCTTTGTGTCTGTGATGATGATGCTTGCAACTGCCTTGGAGAGTGCCATTCCGGAAATAACTGGGCGTATTGTTGATGATCTATTTGCCACAGATCGTAGCGCTCAAACTGCACTAACCTATGCAATAGCACTATTTGGTGTTATTACTTTAAGCTCTATTTTTGCGCTCACCTCGACCGCTGCCAGCTCTTGGGTATCAAACAAAGTTATCATGGATTTGCGCGTTGATATGTTTGCCAAACTCCTTAAGCTACCAAAATCTTATTTTGACCAACATCCTACGGGAAAAACACTTTCTAAACTCACTTTTGATGTTGAACAAATTGCAGCAGCCGCCTCCACCATTTGGCTAGATTTTATTAAATCATCGATGACCGTAATTATTCTTACTGGCTATTTATTTTATAAAAATTGGCAATTAAGCTTATCCCTAATCATTTTACTACCTTTGGTGTATTTATCTGTAAAGCTCTCTTCTAAGCGCATGCGCAGCTCAAGTAATAAAGTACAAAATTCCATGGGTAACATGACCCATTTATTAGATGAAAATATTTCGGGCAATTCATTGGTTAAAATTTATCATGCACAAGAACAAGAAAGCACTAAATTTAACGATTTAATTAAAAACATTCGTCAGCAGCGCTTTAAGGTTGACATGACCGGCGCTATTAATACGGGGTTTGTCAATGTATTGATCGGCCTATCACTCGGTAGTGTGGTGTATTTTTCTTCCACCTCGCTGCAAATGACTGCGGGTGAATTTTTATCCTTTTTTACCGCCATGGGTATGCTGGTCAAACCGGCTAAAAACTTAGTTAACATCAACAAACCCTTGCAGGTTGCCATGGCTGCAGCTGAAAGCGTCTTTGGCTTGCTTGACGAGGTTGAGGAGAAAAATCAAGGCACCAAACAACTTAACAAAACTCAAGGTGCCATCAAATTTAACAATGTGTCTTTTGGCTATTCTGATGACACAACGGTATTAAACAACATTAATCTCGATATAAGATCAGGCGAAACTATCGCCCTAGTAGGTTCAACGGGTAGTGGTAAAACCACCATCATTCAACTCATCACTCGTTTTTATTCACCCTCACAGGGCGCTATCACCATTGATGGGGTTGATATTAACGAGTTAGAGATAGACTCATTACGCGCCCAGATTTCATTTGTTGATCAAAATGTGCGCCTGTTTAATGACACAGTTAAGGGCAATATCGCCCTAGGTCAAATCAATTCAATGACTGACAAAACCATTAAGAATGCTGCAAAAGTTGCGAATGCCACTGATTTTATTGAAAATATGGATCAGCAATTCGATACTGAAATTGGCGAAGATGGCACTAAGCTTTCCGGCGGTCAACGACAGCGCCTAGCGATTGCTAGAGCCATTGCCAAAGACAGCCCTATTTTGATTTTAGATGAAGCTACATCAGCGCTTGATTCGGCCACTGAAAAGCAAGTACAAGCGGCAATTGACGAGATGCAAAAAGACCGAACTACGATTATTATTGCTCATCGCCTATCAACCATTCAAAAAGCCGATCGCATTATTGTTTTGCGTCAGGGTGATATTATTGAGCAAGGTTCACACCAGGAATTACTTGACGCTAATGGTGAATACGCTGGATTATACAATCACCAGTTTAAGAATTAAGTTATAGGCAAGGCCTATAATACCTTGCCTTAGTA
>NZ_JAQRMS010000017.1:0-1688 GCF_028599055.1 Candidatus Thioglobus sp. | reverse complement strand
ATATTATTGAGCAAGGTTCACACCAGGAATTACTTGACGCTAATGGTGAATACGCTGGATTATACAATCACCAGTTTAAGAATTAAGTTATAGGCAAGGCCTATAATACCTTGCCTTAGTAAAAGGATATTTATCCTTTAATTACAATCATTTTGTGTTCTAGCATATCACGCATAGAATAACCAATGCCACCAATGCCGTAAAAAAAGGCAATTCCTCACGCCAACAACTTGTAAATATCACCATTGAGAGCAATAAAAAAATAGCATAATACAAGTTCGGGAGGTTTTGCCTTAGTAGAAATATCTCTATTCTTTAATCACAACCATTTTATGCTCAAGCATGTCGCGCATGGTGTAGCCAATACCACCAATGCCGTAGCCTGAGTGCTTACGCCCCGCAAACGGCATCCAGTCCACCCTGAAAGTGGTGTAATCATTAATCATCACCGCACTAGCTTCTAGCTTGCGGGCTACACCCATAGCTTTAGTGACATCAGTGCTAAAAACTGACGCTTGAAACGAAACATCTAAACTATTAGCCTGCTTGATGGCGTTTTCGATATCGTCATACGCATAAATGCAAACTACAGGGCCAAAAATCTCTTGCGTCGATACCTTGGAGTTGTTAGGCGGGTTAAGTAACACGGTTGGCTCATAACTCACTGCATTGATACGCTTGCCACCGGTTATGAGTTGTGCACCTTCATCAATCGCTTCATTCACCCAAGCCTCAATTCGATCAGTTTCTTTCGGTAAGATTAATGGACCCAAATCAGAATCTTCATTAATCGCATCACCAACTTTTTGTTTAGAGGCAACATCAGCAATCTTTTGTGCCAACTCTTGCGCTCTAGCCTCAGGTACATACACGCGTTGAACCGAAACACAAACTTGGCCTGAATGATACATACTGGCCTTAACCATACCATTAATAAAAGCCTCTTCATCGTGACATGAATCAAATATCAATGGTGCAACACCGCCGTGCTCTAGCGCACAACGCGTACCAGGTGCTAACTTAGATTTAAGATACCAACCCACTTTAGCCGAGCCAATAAAGCTAAAAAACGCGACACGTGAGTCAGTGACTAATTTTTCTGAATTTTCTCGATCGGTTAGCGCAACTTGCACCCAACCCTCTGGCAGGCCCGCCTCAGCAATAAGCTCTGCTAGTCGCAAGGTAGATAAGGGTGTCACTGCTGCTGGCTTGATAATCACCGGGCAACCTGTAGCAATGGCTGGAATAACCTGATGAATGGCTAAATTAAGTGGATGATTAAACGCACTAACAGCCACCACAACACCAATTGGTTCCATCACAGTAAAGGCCTTTCTGCCAGCGCCAGCTGCACTTAAGTCCATAGGTATTTCTTCACCTTTAATACCTTGCATTTCACGAATGGCAATATCAACACCGCCTACCGCTCGCGTTACCTCAACGCGCGCGTCCCGAATTGGCTTACCACCTTCATTGGCAATTAATTGAGAAAACATCTCATGCTCGTCTGCTATTAATGTTGCCAATTTTTTCAATACAGCGATGCGCTCATGTATTGGCAAACTTCCAGAGTCATGTAGAGATTTAGCTTTACTCAACATAGCATCTACTTGCGCAGCATCATGCATGTCTAGTTGTGCTAAAGTTTCGCCTGTGTAAGCCTGGTTAACGGTTAATTGTTTGGTCAT
>NZ_JAQRMS010000169.1 GCF_028599055.1 Candidatus Thioglobus sp. | reverse complement strand
AATTTTTGGATTAAATAATTTCACTTAATATGTCACTTAATTTTAACTAAAATGAACTGGATAACGTTAAAAATACGCTCAAAAGCAGATTTTAATAGCAAATCGCAAAATATTTGACAGCAGATAATTCTATTTCCCCCGTACAGTAATGCAAAGGATATGTGCGAGATCCAAGATTTGAATTCTTTCGGGAATATTATCGCTCATGCGGAATGTTCAGTTGATGGAAAACAAATATATTCCGTGTACAACATAAGAATAATTGCAACAACAAAAATGGTTCACACGACATGAAACAGACAGGTTCCTCAATAATCATTGTCAGGAATGTGTGCGTGCTTGCCTCAGCATCCATGATTGTTTATCTTTTCTTCACGAGGTAGTGATCAGCAATCACCGAACCAAAACTTTTCTTCAGAAGGTCATGCATGATCGGCAATCATCAGAACAAAACAACCGAAAGTTAATCAGTCTCAACAACAATGGTGAAGACAATAAGCATGCACACGGATTTGCAAATTTCTAGTTGTTTGGAACATATTTCAACTTGAAACATGCAGGAATAGTTTAGTAAAGGTATAGCCGTATTCCAAAATGAATTTTCAGTGGAAAATGTTCTTCATCCAAAACTGGTGTAATATAACGTCACAAACAACTTCTTACTATAAAGGTATTATATTAATATTTAAATATTCAATTAATAAACGAAAATGTAATTTTCTTATTTTTTGACCTGAACTATCAACCTGTATCGCCTGCAAAAATTCTTAACAAGAGCGTCTGTAATACAGAGACACAATGTCCTTGTATTTACACGTGAATACTTGGTATGTACATCTAAGATCTAATCTTAATTCAGTGTAATGTAGATTACACCTTCAAAAGTAAGATATTAATTTTACACCTATCATGAATAAATACATAATTTGGGTTCTAGCCCAAATCGAAAAATGAAAAGTAAAACTGGCAGGTATAGCATATTAAAAAATAAGATTAAATATCATGGCGTCAATAACACTAACTTACTTAATATAATGTATCAGTTTTATGTTTAAGATATTGTGCTTGTGTAACCCCAACAAGATCGACGGATGGACAACCATAGGTCATGAAAGAAATACGGAAGACCCCATATACGTCAAGATAGAAATACTGAAAACACAACATACGGCACGAGATAAGTACGGAAGACCCAATATACGTCACGAAATAAGTACGGAAGACCCAATATACGTCACGAAATAAGTACGGAAGACCCAACATACGTCAAGACAGAAATACGGAAGACCCAATATACGTCACGAAATAAGTACGGAAGACCCAATATACGTCACGAAATAAGTACGGAAGACCCAATATACGTCACGAAATAAGTACGGAAGACCCAATATACGTCATTTTAGACATACGGGAGACACAACATACGTCTCGAGATAAGTGCGGAAAATCAAGCATCCGTCAAGATAGAAATACGGAAGACCCAATATACGTCAAGATACAAATACGAAAGACCCAACATACGCCACGATAGAAATACGGAAGGCCCAACATACGTCACGAGATAAGTACGGACGACCCAACATACGTCACGAGATCACTAAGGAAGACCCAACATACGTCAAGGTAGAAATACGAAAGACCCGACATACGTCACAATAGAAGAACGGAAGATCCTCCACATATTTTTCCTGTTGAATATGTATCATTGATCATCCACCATATATCTATAAATAGGTATAAAGCTTGGTCATAGTATTTACAAGGATATAATCTATTTAGACTGCTATAGACCATTTCTGGCTTTTAGCCATAATCCAGCGACACATACTATTTGGGGTTTTTTTTCACAAAGAACATATTTGTTTTTTGAATTAAATTTATAATATAGTGCTTGAAAATGATTTTCCTCATACAGTGTTTATATTCGACAAATATTTAACTTATAAACAGTAGTTTGTAGTGATAAGATGACATTGTAGATATAACGTAGAATGGTATCTAGTGTCTAGATATAAGATGACATTGTAGATATAACGTAGAATGGTATCTAGTGTCTAGTTATAAGATGACATTGTAGATATACCGTAGAATGGTATCGTGTCTAGTTATAAGATGACATTGTAGATATAACGTAGAATGGTATCTAGTGTCTAGTTATAAGATGACATTGTAGATATACCGTAGAATGGTATCGTGTCTAGCTATAAGATGACATTGTAGATATAACGTAGAATGGTATCGTGTCTAGTTATAAGATGACATTGTAGATATACCGTAGAATGGTATCGTGTCTAGTTATAAGATGACATTGTAGATATAACGTA
>NZ_JAQRMS010000168.1 GCF_028599055.1 Candidatus Thioglobus sp. | reverse complement strand
TATTGATTAAAATTTCTGTGTTTTAACTGTCTGCACTTTTGTTTTTACTGGAATGGATATTTGACGATCAAAAATGAAAACAAATACAAATATTGATTTCAGGTTTCAGTTTTTTTGTGTGTGTGTACTGAACCCATTAGAAGTTATACTTGATGTCTAAAAATGCCATAAAACTGATATTTGTTAGACGTTATTGCATATTGCATATTGGCTAACATGATAGGTCATTAAATAGTAAAAAAGTGCATATTATCATTCTTGGAAATGTCAAAGTAACATCGTAAGCATTATATAGAAATGTATTGCGTTGCTGAATACAAAATACTGAAATAGAACAATGTAAATTACCATACATGTACAAATACCGGTACTTATTAATAAGTCGGGAGCGGTACTGTTAATGTCATCCTGAACAGGATATATATAATGTTGGTGTACTTAACAAGCAACACTTAATATATACTCACGTTTTGGTGGCAAAGGTTTATAGAACAATAACCTTTCCATATCTGGTGATGATCAACTGAACAGATAAAACAAAGAAAAACCCACATCATATAGCTAGCTATTCACAAAATAAACTGCAAATACAAGTATGAAGTCATTGTTGCAATGTATAGTGCGATTTTTATCATATTAAGATACGTCATTTCTGTATGAATGCACACGTAACCTCTGTTTGAAAAACTTATATCGGTTTCGAATACCAGAATATTATCTTCAGACTTGGTAATCGAATACTATCTTAATCGTTGGCACTCTGGATCCCTTTACTAGAATAGTATCTTAATCCTGGGAACTCTGGATCCCTTTACTCGAATAGTATCTTAATCCTGGGCACCATGGATACCTTTACTAGAATAGTATCTTAATCCTGGGAACTCTGGATCCCTTTACTCGAATAGTATCTTAATCCTGGGCACCATGGATACCTTTACAAGAATAGTATCTTAATCCTGGGTACCATGGATACCTTTACTCTAACATTATCTACATATTGGGATACTAAGGATCCCATTACTCGAATATTATCCTATGTGCATGTGCATAATGGACCCCTTTACACGAATATTATCATTAAACTTGGATCCCGTAACTCGAATATAATATTTAGACTTGGACAATTACTTGAAAAAAACAATTCAGACTTCAATACACTGTACACTAATATAAAATCAGGTAATTAAGGTCCTTAACTCTTCAGACCTGGGTACTCTAGGTCCTTTAACCCCAAACATTTTCTTCAGATTTGGGTATGGGCCCTTGAACACAAACCTTTTCTTCAGATTTTTGTATGTCTGAATTCCTTTATTTGAATATTATCTGCAGAATCTGGCATAATAACTCAATCAATTCAGACTTGAGTACTGTGGATCATTAACTCGACGTCTCTCCAGAATTGAGTCATCTGGGTCATTAATGCAATATATCTGCAGGCTTGAGCACTGATGGTTTATAACTCGATATATGCTTATATTTGGGCATTGCTGGTCTTTGACTAGATAATAATATGGTGATGTGTGTCCTTAACAAGAATATATCTTCAGTTCTTGCTACTGTTATTCTTTACCTCGATTAGATTTGTAACATTATATTTGTGTAGTCTTGGTCCTGAATTCGATATACAAAACGTATGTACATACTTGAGTATTGTTGGTCCTTAACTCGTCATCTCTTCAGAATTTGAACTCGGGGTCCTTACCGCAATATATCTTGCAACTGGGTACTCTGCTTGATCCTTAACTCGTATATGTTTATATTTTGGTACGATTGGTCACTAACTCAATATCTCTTCAGAGTTGGGTTCTCTTGCTTTTTAACTCGACATCCCTTACGACTTTGTCACTATGGGTCCTTTACTCACTAGACTTGGGTATTGTTTGTCCTTGACTCGAATATATCTTCAGACTTGGGTTGTCTTGCTTCTTAACCCGATATCTTTTCAGATATGTGTACTCTTAGTCGCTTGGCTTGAACATATCTTCAGACCTGGTTTGTCTTGCTTCTCAACCCGATATATTTTCAGATAGCGGTACTATTGGTTGATTGGCTATATTCAGACTTGGGAAATCTGGGTGTGTTTTTTATTTTTATTTCACTTATATGCATTTTAGAGAAAATGATACATTCATATGTGGTTTCCTTGTGGTTTTGTATGGAACAAAGGCTGTATTTACACCCGTATTACATCAACATAGGTGAATGATATGTATATCCATGATGTACAATGTTTAGGAAAAGACAGCCCCAAAAACTACATTTGTTTGTCCTTTTGTTGGCATTGACCACCTATGTGAAGAAATAACTGGTAGTTATTTCTTCACATAGG
>NZ_JAQRMS010000167.1 GCF_028599055.1 Candidatus Thioglobus sp. | reverse complement strand
CGTGGCAATGTAAATACGCGTCTTAAAAAACTTGATGATGGGGAATATGATGCGATTATTTTGGCCTGTGCGGGGTTGATTCGCCTTAAGTTTGAAGATCGTATTAAGCAAGAAATTCCTGCTATTGAATCATTGCCAGCTGTAGGCCAAGGTGCAGTGGGGATTGAGATACGTGAAAATGATCAGGCAGTGCTTGAGTTAATTAAACCTTTAATTGACGAGCAAACTACCTATCGAGTCACAAGTGAACGAGCGATGAATGCGCGCCTAGAAGGTGGCTGTTCGGTGCCAATTGCTGGTTATGCAACCATTAAAGATAGCCGGTTAACACTAACAGGTTTGGTGGGTAATGTGGATTCTGGTGTTATTTTAAAACACCAGGTTTCAGGTACGGTTGATGAAGCTGAAACCTTGGGTGTGGCATTAGCTGATGAGCTGATTGCACAAGGCGCTAAAACTATTTTAAAAGGCGAATAATATTATGAGCAATATAGTTGAAAGAGGGTTTTATAGCATTGTTCACAAACTAGGCTTTGTGTTTGCGCTACTATCATTGGCACTGATTGTATTTTTAGGTCTTTTTGGCTATGAGAAAATTAGCAGTCGAGCCACCGATGAAATTAAACCGCCCGTCATTGAATTGGCCAAATATCAAAATCCAATTAGTTTAAATATTAATCAGCCTAATGATGTTGCTGCTAGCATTCCAGCTAAATCTCAGCCAACCTTTACCAGCGAATTTGATGCGCATATTGAGCGCATTATTACCAATCTACAAGCCTTGCCAGAAGGGGTGATTACTCAGGCTGATCTGCAGTTTAAAATTAAAGTGATGATTAAAATTAAGTCAAACGCTTACCCACAACCTTTACAGTTAAGCTATGTAAAGTCCTTGGATAAGTTAACCAAACAATTGGTTAACGTGGGTGGTAATCAGGTTAATATCGATGATTTTCTAAATTGGTATGATCAAGAATTTACCCGTCAAGTTGATCAGCAAACTCAGCAAAATCTAATGAGAATTGGTTCTGCTAGAGAGGATCAAATGACTGGTTTTATGTCATTATCGATGGCTGCTATGGCGCTGGGTTTTTTCATTATGTTTGTGATGATGCTAGCCATGCTTCGCATTGAGCGCAACACGCGCCGATAATATGCAAGCAATTGGCTACAATGGTAGTGAATTTGTTGAGTTTGGGCATACGCTTGCTGATCCTCAAGGTCAGGATTTACTCATTGAAGTTAAGGCCATTTCTATTAATCCAATTGATAGTAAAGTTAAACAAACGGTTGTTGATGCATCTAGCCCTAAAATTTTAGGCTTTGATTGCGCTGGCGTGGTACGCGCAGTGGGCGATCAAGTGGGTTTATTCAAGGTAGGCGATGAAGTATATTACGCCGGCGATATCACTCGCGATGGCTCTAATTCAACGCATCAACTGGTTGATGAAAGAATTGTTGCGCTTAAGCCGAAAACGCTTAATTTTGCGCAGGCCGCTGCTTTGCCGCTCACCAGTATTACCGCTTGGGAGTCATTATTTGATCGTCTAAAAATTACTCAAGCAGATAAAGATAAAACCCTATTGTTAATTGGTGCAGCTGGCGGTGTTGGTTCAATGGCCATTCAGTTTGCCAAGCAAGTGATTGGCATAAATGTCATTGCCACTGCCTCACGAACAGAATCAAAAGATTGGTGCGTAAAGATGGGTGCAAATGTTGTTTTGGATCATCAAAATCTAGCCGAGCAATTTAGCCAACAATCGTTACCAAACCCTGACTATATTTTGTGTATGGGTGTGCCTGATGATTATTTTGGGTCAATGCTAGAGATTATTAATCCGCAAGGTAGCATTTGCTTGTTGGCCAATGCACGTGAGGCGTACGATCTTAACTTATTAAAAGCTAAAAGTATTACCCTGGTTTGGGAGATGATGTTTACCCGTGCCATGTTTCAAACCAATGATATGATTGAGCAGCATAAATTGCTTAACACGGTTGCTAAATTAATTGATCAGGGCGAGTTAATATCGCCCTTAACTCAACGTTTGAGTCCGATTAGTGTTGATACTATCACCCAAGCACACACCTTAATTGAACAGGGTGATATGCTTGGTAAGCTAGTAATAAGTAATGCTGACTAGTGCTAGCTTAGTTTGACTGTTTTAGGCTTAAGTTTTAACAATTTAGGAATTGGACAGTAGCTTACCCATAAGTTATAAATTTTTTTCATTAGCGTTCCTCAAGTTACAAGGTAATGATAACATTTATTTCAAGTGGTCTTTATATAAATATAAACAACCATCAATTATTATTTTCCAAGGCCAATAAAAACTGTTTT
>NZ_JAQRMS010000166.1 GCF_028599055.1 Candidatus Thioglobus sp. | reverse complement strand
TCCAATTTATTTATCTCTTCTTTCAACTCGCTTGATGCTCTACTTGCAGCAGTCGGATTCTTTTCGGCAATAAATTCTCGCAAGCGAGTTAAATCTGATAGCGCTCTAGCGGAGTAATTAATCATTATGCAGTTGGTGTGGGTAACTCATTATCACTTCCCCAGCTGTCTAACCATTTATCAACCTTATTTGCATTAATAAAACGACCATTTTTAACATCATCTAATGCCTCCAACGTATCTTGCCACCGATCTTGTTCCATTTTCTGTCGAGCAACAAACTCCTTAACTGCTTGATTAATAAGATAGTTTTTACTTCTATCTAATTTTTTAGTTAAGTCTGCAAGTGGTTTTTCAATATCTGAATTTAAACGAATACTTGTAACACCCATAATATAACCTTTATAATTATTTGTACTACATTATAGTACAAATGGTATTTGGCTTGCCAATTCTTCTTTGATTGGTATGGTTCTATTTTTTGTGCTTTTGCTATTTAATGTCATTTTTTACTTCACCCCATTCTAGCATCAGTAGATAGACAAAGCTTTACGGCTTGTCTTGTATCTTCGTGGTCAATAGCATTAATTAATTCTCTAATTTCTGCGTCAGTTAAAAATTTTACTTTTCTTTTGCTAATGATCAGCATGCGATTTCTGACTCTTTCTCCATCTTTTAAAGTGTTGCCGTGCAGTTGATACCAAATATTGATAAGATCTGATAATTTTCTAATATCTTTAATCTCTGGAGTCCAGTCTTTATCTTGTTCCATTTGGCCAATAGAGTGTCTTTCGTATCTAGTTGCCTCTGTACGAGTTTTGAATCGCCTTCTAATTCTTTTGTTTCTGCCTAGACTAATGTCAACAATAAAAGTACCATTTGACGCTTTTTTAATCATGACTGTTTGTCAGAAATAAGTAAGAATTTATAAAGAGGTGTGATGTAAATTGATTTTTCACCTATCTTTATTTTTTGCTCTTCATCTTTGGTTACAAGGTATGCACAATCAAGATTGAAATACTCCATTGCTTCAATCAAGCCGTTAATTTCTCTATCTCTAGTGTTCTTATTATCAATTTGATAGCTCACATTAATAATTTTGGTGCCACTATTGAGTTTTACATAAAAATCAACTTCTTGTTTTTGCTTGAAATAATAAACTTGCTTGGTTTGCCTTCTAAGATGTAAAAATACAATGTTTTCATATAATTTACTCGCATCATCACTTATTGAATAATCGTATATCTTTTTAAAGCCATTATCAATAGCATATATTTTCTTAGGATTCCTTTGCTCTTCTTTAATCGAGTTTCTATAAATTGGCACAGTGAAAACCGTATAAGCATCTTCTAGATGTGAAAGATATTCAAATAATGTATCTTTGCCTAATTTATAGCCTTGCCCTTTAAGCTCGTTAAAGAGTTTGGTGACATTGAGTAATGTGGCAATATTAGTAAAACAATATTTGTTCAATATTTTTAATAGCTCTCTATTTTTAATGTTGTATCTTTCAACAATATCTTTATAAACAATTAATTCTAAATAATCACTCAGTATTTTTCTTGAAATTTCAGCGTCTTGATTAATGGTTTCGGCAAAACCACCATCTATTAAATAACTTTCTAGTGCATTTTCTACAAAGCTAATTGATTTGGATGAATGCTGATTAAATTCTATGTCTCTATATTGCAGATACTCTTTAAACGAGAAGGGGAAAATTTCGTAAGTTATTGCGCGACCACGCAAGCTGGTGGATATTTCAGTAGAAAGTAGTTTGGCACTAGATCCAGTGATATAAATATGTATATTTAATGTGTCATAAATTCTACGAACGTACAATTCCCAATTGTCAACAACTTGCACCTCATCGAGAAATAAGTAGATTTCTTGATCTCTATTAGCTGGATAAAGCTCAAAATATGCCTCTAACAACATATCAAGATCTTTTAGTGTTAAAGGATAGAGGCGATCATCTTCAAAGTTAATATAAACTATTTTGTTATTATCAATCTGCTCTCTAAGTTGGCTGATTAGTCCAAATAAAATCGAGCTTTTTCCACTTCTTCGTACACCAATTAAAGAGATAATTTTTTCAGATTTTAGTGGAATGGCATATTCTCTAGGCAATATGCCAGTAATATTACGCTCAGAAAAATCAACGATTATTTTTTTAAAAAGTGCCTTCATAGTTTTTAGTCCTTTTATGTAAGGATTATTATATACATTTTAGTCCTTTTATGTAAGGTCTAAATATATATTGTACATAAATCACACTCTTTAAATTACTTTATTATTTTCATCCTTCGCCTCTCTCTTAATATGCGGATCAACCTGAGGCATGTACTCATC
>NZ_JAQRMS010000165.1 GCF_028599055.1 Candidatus Thioglobus sp. | reverse complement strand
GGTATTGTTGCTGCAACAAAGGCACAAATACTTCGTTAAGTGCCACACCTAAAACGGCAGGCTCGTCAATGGGTTTGCCCGTATAAGTGGAGTGATAAATAGGATTTTTTCGATGCGTGATTCGCTCTACGGTAAACACAGGAAAACGCTCAACTTCGTTGTAGTAACCTGTGTGATCACCATACGGACCTTCGTCAGCCATTTCATCTGGGTAAATAACTCCCTCAAGAATAATTTCGGCATTTTCAGGCACTTGTAAATCGTTACCAATACAGGTGCATACTTTAGTTTTTTTACCACGTAACAATCCGGCAAATGCGTATTCACTCAAACTGTCAGGAATTGGGGTGACCGCTGCCAAGGTAGTGGCTGGATCAGCGCCAATCGCCACAGATACTGGGTAAGGTTCGCCAGGATTTTTCTCGCACCAATCTTTAAAGTCAAGCGCACCACCACGGTGTGATAGCCAGCGCATAATGAGTTTGTTTTTACCAATGACTTGTTGACGGTAGATGCCTAAATTTTGACGTTTCTTCAAAGGCCCTTTGGTAATGGTTAGCCCCCAAGTAACTAATGGTGCAACATCTCCCGGCCAACAAGTTTGAATGGGTAGTGTTGATAAATCTACCTCATCACCCTCAATAATTACTTCTTGACACTGACCTTTTTTTACCGATTTGACCGGCATGTTAAGCACTTTTTTTAGTGTCGGAAGTTTTTCAATCGCATCTTTTAAGCCTTTAGGTGGCTCGGGTTGTTTAAGCTCGGCAAGCAGTTTGCCCAACTCTCGAAGTGCTACTAAATCTTCTTGACCCATGGCAGAGGCGACACGTCCGGTGGTGCCAAATAAATTAGCCAATACAGGGATATTATGACCCTTGACATTTTCAAACAGCAGAGCGGGACCTTGCTGGTCTAGAGTTCTGCGGCAAATTTCAGTAATTTCTAAATTAGCGTCCACTTCAGTGGTAATGCGTTTTAATTCGCCACGACCCTCTAGTTCGTTAATAAATTCTCTTAAATCTTGGTAGATCATGTTATTTCCTAGTTGGTTAAGCGTTGGCAAAATAGTTGTTATGCAGTTCAAGTTCTTGTTCGCTGGCAGATACAACTTTAACCTTACCCAAATCTTGACTTACCCGAATAATTTTATGATTGTCTGAATTGCCGCCGTCAGTGGCCTGTTCGTTACTAAATAAAGTTGACTGTCCGCCAGTCATGGCCAAATAAACTTGTGCAAGGATTTGCGCGTCGAGTAGGGCGCCATGAACAGTTCTTGCGCTGGCATCAATTTCAAAGCGACGACACAAGGAGTCTAAGTTGTGGAGTGTGCCAGGGCGTTGCTGTTTAGAAAGTTCTAATGAGTCAATAATGGTGCAATGATCTTCAATGCGCTCATCAGAGCCAAATAATTTAAGCTCATGATTTAAAAAGCCTAAGTCAAATGGCGCGTTATGGATAACTAACGTAGCACCCCTAATATATTCCATAAACTCAGCAACAATGTCTTCAAACTTTGGTTTGTTTGTTAAGAATTTATCGGTAATGCCGTGAATTCTAACCGAGTCACCCACGTTTCGATCAGGCTGAATGTATTGATGATATTCATTATCTTCAGTAATCGCTCTGTCAATAATTTCAGTACAGCCGATTTCAATAATTCGATGACCTTCAGAAGGCTCAATACCCGTCGTTTCGGTATCTAAAACAATTAGTCTTTCCATAAAATAATGTAGAAGTTTATTTTCGTGTAAAATTGATTGATTTTATCATAACTAAAAGTTAGAGAGTATTATGGCTAGAGTAACTGTTGAAGAGTGTTTGGATTTTGTAGATAATCGTTTTGAGTTAGTCTTGGTGGCTGCAAAGCGTGCTCATCAGTTAAGTTCAGGTGGCTATAAATCAACGCTTGACGCAGGCAAAGATAAGCCAACTGTAGTTGCTTTGAGAGAAATTGAGGCGGGTCTTATTAATGCTTCAATCTTAACTGAAGATTATGCCATGGAAGAAGAATTAACCGCTCAACAAAAAGTGCATGACGCGCAAACCGCTCAAGAAATTGAAGCAGAATTGTCAACAACTGCAGTTGACGAAGGTGTTGATGAGGTAACTGAAGTAACAGAAGAGTAATTTCACTATTATTTAAGTTAAAAAAAATGACGCTTTAGCGTCATTTTTTTTACATGATGAAATAGTAGGGTATTGTATTAAGTAATGATTAACTTTATTAAAATTGAAAATACAGAAATTCGATTTCATGAAAATTGGCCAGATATTAATGTTGGGCTGGCCATGGCGGCAATTAACTTAAGTAGATCTTCAACGGAATTTAATTTATTAATGGAGCAGACTTGTAATCAG
>NZ_JAQRMS010000164.1 GCF_028599055.1 Candidatus Thioglobus sp. | reverse complement strand
TAATATTTCTTTCAATCACAACTTCAGCCATGGCCTCTTCAATATTTGCGATTGTTTCTAGTCTGTTTTCACCCTTCATATCGTCACTAACTTTATCGCGAACAATTGATGCCATAGTGATATCGCCTGTATCAAGCAATGTGTTCGTCATTGGCATGTACACTTTTGACATAGAATCAGGGTGTAGTTTTGGTGAAACCATCTCACTGATTACTTTAGAGGTAACGCCGTATTGCGCTTGTAATGACACCGCATAGTAAGTTGCAATTGCACCAATAACAATTAACACCCATTTGATTAAATTAATAATTCCACCCATTTCTTCTCTCCTATTTGTTGTTTGTGTTTAGTAAAACCTTTGTTACTGAAGCTAGATTTTAGCACCCTAAAAACCTCTTGGGGTGTTAATTTGAGCAGGATAAGGCTCTATTGGTAACGATAATCGTTGTTAGTTACTAAGATTCGATACTGGTTTGATAGGTGTTTTTTATTGAGCTGCTTAATTATAATACTGGCTTATGAATCGAATCACTCTGGTCAACGGAAAAAAACAAAGCAAGCTCAGTATCAATAATCGTTTAACGCAATTTGGTGACGGGCTGTTTGAAACGTGTTTGGTTGTTAATGGTCAATTACTATTGGCTCAACAGCATTTTGATCGATTAAATAAAGGCGCTCAGCGTTTGCAAATTACCCCTATTGATCAATCAATTTGGCTTAAAGATATCAGCAAGGCCATGTCAACAGTTAAATTTGATCGCGCTGTGGTAAAGATGATGCTATCTCGTGGCGAAACCGAGCGCGGTTATGGATTTGACGACACGATTGAACCAGTTAGAATTGTTATTGTGTCCAAAGCGCCAGATTTACCCGCTGATTTGAATTTGAATGTGTGCAAGAGTGGCTATGCTGATAACCAATTGTTAGCAGAAATAAAGCATTGTAATCGCTTAGAGCAAGTATTGGCACGTCGCAATATGATCGCGCAAGAATGTATTATGCTTGACCCTCAAGGGCAGGTTGTTTCTGTTAGTCAGGGTAATATTTTTGCCGTTAAAAATGGTGTATTGTTAACACCGGGTTTGGATGAATGTGGCATTGAGGGCACAAGGCGGCAGCTGGTTATAGAGTTGGCTGGTCAGCTGGGTATGTCAGTTGAAGTGTGCACATTGACTATGTCTGAACTACTTGAATGTGATGAAATATTTGTCACCAATAGTGTGATGGGAATTATGCCTATTCGCCAAGTTAATGAGCAGATATTCACAGAGCGCACAATCACTGAAAAGCTAAACAACGCGCTTAAACAAGCATTATTAAAGCGTCAATATTCAATTGATTTGGCATCAAAACGCTACTTTTCTGAATTTTTATTAGTCGTATTATCAGGATTAATACTGTTTTGGCTATATTGGGCAAATACGATTAATACGTTAAAAACCATTACCTATCAAGTGCCTCAAGGCGCTGGCGTGTATTCGGTAGCGCAAGATCTTAAGCACCACGGCTTGATTAATTCTAGTTTGTTTGTGGTTTGGGTAGCCAAGCTCACCAATGCTGATAAGCAGCTTAAGTCAGGGTTTTATGATATTCATCCGCACACGAGTGTTTGGCAACTACTCTCAGACATGAAGTCTAATCAGGTTGCCACTAGAAATATCAGTCTAATCGAGGGTAAGACGTTGCGTGATTATTATCAATTATTACGTGATGATCAATCAATTATCGTGAAAGACTCTTTGGATAAAATATTGGCAAAAACTGCGGCAAAATCGCCATACGAAGGGCAGTTTTGGCCCGATACTTATCAAATTAATTATGGCGATAGTGCAGTGAGCGTACTAGATCGGGCACATGATATTTTGGAGCATAAATTAACCCAAGCTTGGGATGCTAGAGACAAAAACCATTTGTTAACAGATAGGTATCAAGCATTAATTCTGGCTTCATTAATTGAGCGTGAAACAGCGGTTAATGCAGAAAAAGCCAAAATTTCTGGTGTTTTTATTAATCGGCTGAAAAAAAATATGCGCCTGCAAACTGATCCAACCGTTGTTTACGCCTTGGGTGAGGCGTATACGGGCAAATTAACCAAGCAGGATTTGTGGGTAAAAAGCCCTTACAATACTTATAGAAATAAAGGCTTGCCACCAGGGCCAATCAGTTCAATAGGGCAAGCTTCTCTAGAGGCAGCCATGCATCCCTTACAAACTGAATATCTGTTTTTTGTGGCAAAAAAAGATGGCACACATGCCTTTGCAAAAACTTATAAACAACACTTAACTAATATTAAGAAGCATCTAAAATAACCGTATGAAAATAGGAAAATTTATCACCATTGATGGGGTTGAGGGTGCAGGAAAAAGTACCCA
>NZ_JAQRMS010000163.1 GCF_028599055.1 Candidatus Thioglobus sp. | reverse complement strand
TGATGGTGTTGCTTTATAGATGTCTATGGTGTGGCTTTATAGAAGTATATGGTGTGATTGTATTGAAGTATATGGTGTGGCTTTATATACGTCTATGGTGTGGCTTTATAGAGGTATATGCTGTGACCTTATAGAGGTCTATGGTGTGGCTTTATAGAGTTATACGGTGTGGCTTTTAGAGGTCTATGGTGTGGCTTTATAGATGTATATGCTGTGACCTTATAGAGGTCTATGGTGTGGCTTTATAGAGGTCTATGGTGTGGCGTGATGGAGGCATATGGTGTGGCTTTCTAGAGGTCTTTGGTGTGGCTTTATAGAGGTATATGATGTGGCTTTATAGAGGTCTATGGTGTGGCTTTATAGAGGTCTATGGTGTGGCGTGATGGAGGAATATGGTGTGGCTTGGTAGAGGTCTTTGGTAGGGTTGTATAGAGGTCTATGGTGTGTCTTTATAGCGGTATCTGGTGTGGCTTGATATAGGTCTATGGTGTGGCTTTGTAGAGGTCTTTGGTGTGGTTGTATAGAGGTATATGGTATGGTGTTGCTTTATATATGTTTCTGGTGTGGCTTTATAGAGGTCTATGCAGTGACCTTATAGAGGTATATGGTGTGCCTGTACCAAGTCAGGATCATTACGGTTTCTTCAGTTTTCCAGTTTTTGTCTGTTTTTATATATTTATGATTTTTGACTGTCCCTTTGGAAGATTGTTCGGAGTTCAGTAATTTTGTTATTACCCTTATGTATATTTGTCTATGTTGTGGTTTTATAGAGGTTGTTTGTGTGGCTTTATAGAATTCTATGATGTGGTTCCTATCATGATTTCCTTGATAGAGGGCTACTTCCAGCAATGAAGCTACTGAACTAAAGGTTCCTTTTGGTAAAGCTTCAGTCATCACTTTGAAAATTTTATGGTCACCACCATGATTTGGTTGACCGTTATGAGATATATAGAATCTAACACCGGCAAAAGTGCAAGACAGGGAAATCTCCGGCACCCGAGGGTAAGATTTCAATCGTTCGCTGACGAGGCGTGCCGAATCAGCGAACGATTGAGGTCTTACCCGAGGTCGTCGGAGATTTCCCTGTCATGCACTTTTTGCCGGTGTTTTATTTTATTTCTCACTAACACCTAATTCAGTAATTGTTTTGTTTACATTCCATCGAGCGTTGTCCCGCATATGTTGTTTCCATTGCTGGTGTAAATATTCAATTTATCTATATGCATCCGTGTCTTGGCAGTATTTTAAATGTATTTCATAATAAAAATACAATGTATTTGATAAATATATGATAGATGTTACTACAACAACGATACATATCTATTAAAAAATATTTGAATTTGGTCAAAGGGAGGTAATTGCTTTCTTTACGTCAGTTAATAACAAGGGAGAACATTCTATTACTTACTCAAAGTAAACAAACATTGACTGGAAGAGAGGCGAAACAAAGAGTCATACAACGTGAAAGATGCACGATAGTTAAATCGTTATCTATCGGAATAGTATATAAATATTAATTCAAACATACTTCTGTAATAGAATCGTGGTTTATTGATGAGAATAAAGTTTGAAGCACGATGAAGAGATATGAATAGATTTTCCGGAAAAACGCACGTGATTTGTTTGTCTTCCACTAGTGCAAGATAAGAAAATATCACATCGCTAAAAATAGGAACTGGTGTGTCTCAAAAGTCAGAAATCTGTGTTACAAATGACCACATCTACAAAATGTATGTTATACTTGTCGTATATACTTCCCGGTCCTTTCCTCATTCTGGACATATCACCGGGTTTGTAACTAGAGTAACACGACGGGAGCCACTAGTGGAGCATGACCTGTTTACCCTTCTGGAGCACCTGATGTCGCCCCCTGTTTTAATTCGCTTCGTGTTACTCGATCTTTAGTTTTCATTTATTATGTTTTTGTAGATCGTTGTTTGTGCTTTTGTACTTTTTCTTTTGGTCATTGTGTTGACTGCTCTTTTTCGATATACGATTTTGATTGCCCATTTGGTATCTTCAAACTCTTCTTATGATTAATATGTTGAGATAGAGTGCTATAATCTAGGGAACATACCAATGTGTTTTGTTTGTTTGTTTTACAGGAAGGACAGGGATGTTCAATTATCAAACACCGACAATAGCAGATATTGCTGATGCTATAGTTAGTGACTATGGGAGTCTACACATCAATCCTATGCCAGTAGTACGACACAGTTAGTATGATTCTTAATCATGGTGGGGGCATGAACTTCCTTCTTCAATAATTTCAGAATTCGTTAGGAGTCGATCATAAAAAGAAAGGGATGGTCAACAACAACTCCATCAATATCAACAAGATACACAATCACTTCTCACCTCAACTCAACAACAACTCCATCAATATCAACAAGATACACAATC
>NZ_JAQRMS010000162.1 GCF_028599055.1 Candidatus Thioglobus sp. | reverse complement strand
AGTGATAGCGACTTTTACGAGCATTTTCTTCAATATTTTTAGAATTTTCTATATTTAAGTCAATATTTGAGTATGGAACATTGAGTGTGTTGCATACACTTTGGCAAAACAAATGCCAATCATTGCAATATTCAGACAAATGATGATTGCAATGAATTGCTCTAATATGGTTTGGGTAGTGGCTGTGCAGATAGTGCAATAATACAATTGAATCAATGCCACCACTTAAAGCTAGGGCAATATTTTTGCCCTCAAGAGAGGTGTCTTTAGTCTTTAAACTTTCCAAAACTTAGAAGCTTTTCTTGTCTCTTTAGTAGCAAGTCAGCAGTTGATAGTTGTTTAATATTATTCAATTCTTGAATAAGTGCAGCTTTTAATAAGGTTTTGGCCTCAGATGGGTCACGATGAATGCCGCCTAATGGCTCATCAATAATAACATCAATTAATCCTTCTTTTTTCAAGTGCTCTGAGGTTAGCTTTAAAGATTCAGCAGCAAGATTGGCTTTACCGGCATCTTTATAAAGGATCGAAGCACAGCCTTCAGGTGAGATAACCGAATAAATCGAATATTCAAATAGCATCATGGTGTCAGCTACACCAATGGCTAATGCACCACCTGAGCCACCCTCGCCAATCACCACTGAGATGATTGGGGTTGACAGGGTTGACATCTCGAACAGGTTTTTGGCGATCGCTTCTGATTGGCCGCGTTCTTCTGCGCCAATGCCTGGGTAGGCGCCTGGCGTATCAATAAAAGTAATGATAGGCATGTTAAATTTTTCAGCCATTTTCATTAAGCGCAGCGCTTTGCGATAGCCTTCTGGACGTGGCATGCCGAAATTGTGCTTAAGTTTTTCTTGCGTTGTTCGACCTTTTTGCTGGCCAATAAACATTACCGGTTGACCATCAAGTTTGGCAATACCGCCAATAATGGCATGATCATCGCCATATGCGCGATCACCATGTAGTTCAGTAAACTCCTCAAAAACTTCATCAATATAGTCAAGTGTATATAAACGCTTTGGATGACGAGCTAATTGAGAAATTTGCCAATCGGACAGCGATGAAAAAATCTTTTTGGTCAGGGTGTTGCTTTTGGCTTTTAACGCTTCCATCTCTTCTACAATATCAACCTTGTCTTTAATATTGCAAAGTGCCTCTATTTTTGCCTCAAGGTCGGCAATTGGCTGTTCAAAATCAAGATAATCTAAATTCATAAGGCGTTAAAATCAATATTTAAATAATATTTGAATTATAGCAGATGGAACTATTTACGCTACTGTCTTTAACCTTTGCGACATTTGTTTATGCCATCTCGCCAGGGCCGGGTTTGTTTGCGGTATTAGCAACTTCAACTCGATATGGGCCGGTTGCCGCTTTATGGCTTTCAGCGGGCCATGTTATTGGCGATATTCTATACGTGTCAATTGCAATGTTTGCCTTGAGTGTTCTGGCGCAAACGATCGAGCAAGGCATGGTTTATGTAAAATTTTTTGGCGCTGCTTATTTGCTTTATATTGGTGTTCAGCAGTACCGCTCAAAAGGCGTAAGTTTTGAAGCGGATAACGGTCAGCAGTCAATTATTAAATTATTGTTTGCCGGCTTTGTGGTGGGCGGCACTAATCCTAAAACCATTATTTATTATTTATCCTTTCTACCCGTTTTTATTGATTTGAATAATCTAACGCTAGCAACTGAAATTGAAGTAATTGTAGTGGTTGGATTAACGGTTTTATTTGTGTTAAGCTTGGCTAATATATTAGGGCTAAAATTACGTAAATCTGTTGAAAATCCACAGGTTATTCAAAAGGTTAATAAAATAACCGGCGTTACCATGATGCTGGTGGGTGTTTTTGTGGCTTTATATTGAGGAAAATTTGATGACTATTACCGAATTTTTAGCGCTATTTGCCATTGCATTTGTGTTTGTAATAACACCAGGTCCGGGTACGCTTGCAGTTTTCGCTAAAAGCCTTTCTCAGGGTTTTTGGCCGGCATTTTATTTATCATTCGGTATGGTGCTGGGTGATTTGGTGTATTTATCGGTGGTGATTTTTTCTTTGGATTTATTTGCTGAATTAATCACCCCAATCATGGGCTATGTACGAGTGCTTGGTGGTGTTTACTTGATTTATTTGGGTTATAAATCTTGGCATGCACACAAGGTTGAATTAAAAACCAAAGCTGAGTATAAAAGCAGTCTAAAAGAGTTTTTGACTGGATTGTTAATCTCGTTAACCAATCCCAAGGTGATGATTTTTTATATCGCTATTTTGCCGGCATTCATTGAATTATCGAATGTGAATTTTTTCTATGCAGTACAAATATTACTAACAGTTGGACTGGGTTTATTGGCTGGCATTAGTTTGATTAATGTCGGCGTCGTTAAGATTAAGACACTATTCAC
>NZ_JAQRMS010000161.1 GCF_028599055.1 Candidatus Thioglobus sp. | reverse complement strand
TGGTGGGGCGTGAGCGATTTGAACGCTCGACCAGCGGATTAAAAGTCCGATGCTCTACCAACTGAGCTAACGCCCCCTATTGGTTTTTCAACACTTTGTGCGAAAAGTGAAATTATACATTATCCCAATTTAAAAACAACAAAAATTAGCCTTTATTTACCATTTCTTTTAAGCTTTTTCCTGGCTTAAAAAACGGCACATATTTCTCGCCAACCTGCGTTCTTTCACTGGTTTTCGGATTGATTCCCTGACGTGCTTTTCGGTGCTTCTTGATAAAGCCACCAAAGCCTCTAATTTCAACCCCTTCACCTGAAACAATCGATTGAGTGATTCGTTCTAGAATAAGGTCAACCGCTAATTTCGCCTCTGATTTTGCTAGATTTGAATTGTCAGTTAATCGTTGAATTAGATCTGTTTTTTTCATCTTTTCACCATAAAAAAAGGCCGCTTCGTATCACTACTCGGCGGCCTTTTGATTAACGATTAGTTACTTATCTTTAGCTTGCTTAAGTAAGTCACCTAATGTTGAACCAGCTGCTTCTTCAGAAGACTGCTTATTGTAGTCTGCCATAGCTGCTTGCTCTTCAACTGAATCTTTAGCTTTGATACTAACAGAAACGTTGCGAGATCTTCTATCAACATTCATGATAACCACTTCAACTTCTTCGCCGGTTTTAAGTACGGTTGTTGCATCTTCAACACGTTCTTGTGAAATTTCACCCGCTTTTAAGTAGCCAGTGATATCGTCAGCAAGACCAATAACCGCACCACGTGGATCAACTTCTAAGATTGTACCTTTAACAATAGAACCTTTCTTATTTGCTGAGGCGTATTGCATGAAGTCATCTTCAGACAACTGCTTAATACCTAGAGAAATACGCTCTTTCTCTGCATCAATATTTAGAATAACAACTTCTAATTCTTGACCTTTAGAGTAGTTAGCAACTAACTCTTCAGAAGATTGCTTATCCCAAGAAATATCAGCTAAGTGGATTAAACCGTCGATACCGCCTTGTAAGCCAACAAATAAACCAAAGTCAGTAATAGACTTAACATTTACGATAATCTTATCGCCTTTGTTTTGAGTTGCTTCAAATGCTTCCCAAGGGTTTTCTAATGCTTGCTTCATTGATAATGAAATACGGTGCTTAGACTCTTGAACGTCTAATACTACTACGTCAACCTCTTGACCCAATTTAACGATCTTAGAAGGACGTGCATTTGCATTTGTCCAATCCATTTCAGATACGTGAACCAAACCTTCAACACCGTCTTCAATGCGCACAAACGCACCGTAATCAGTAAGGTTAGAAACCGTACCAGTAACTTTCTTACCGATAGGAAGACGATCTGAAATGTTATCCCAAGGGCTAGCAGTAAGCTGCTTAAGACCTAGTGATACACGCATCTTCTCTTTATCGTAATTAAGTACTTTAACCTTAATCTTATCGCCAATTGTAAGCTTTTCAGATGGGTGGTTAACGCGCGTCCAAGAAATATCTGTAATGTGTAGTAAACCATCAACACCACCAAGATCAACGAACGCACCGTAATCTGCAAGGTTCTTAACGATACCTTCGATTTCTTTACCTTCTTCAAGTGTTTCAAGTAGCGCTTCACGATCCGCAGAGTTAGCTTCTTGCATAACCGCTTTTCTAGAAATAACGATGTTGTTTCTAACTTCGTCCATTTTAATAACGATTGCTTCAATTTCTTGACCAGTAAGGTATGAGAAATCTTTAACAGGACGCACATCAACTAATGAGCCTGGTAAGAATGCCTTAACTACGCCAATATCAACTGTCAAACCACCTTTAACAGCACCGGTCACAATACCAGTAACTGTTTCTTTAGAATTCATTGCTAATTCTAATGACTGCCACAACTTGATGCGTTTCGCATCAGCGTGTGACAATAGTGTATTACCCAGGCCATCATCGATTGATTTTAGAGCAACTTCTACTACGTCGCCTTCTGCAACCTCTAATTCACCTTTTGGGTTTTTAAATTCGTCTAGAGAGATGAAACCCTCTGATTTTAGTCCAACGTTTACAATCGCTTTTTCACGATTAAGACTAACTACCGTACCCATTAATAAGGCACCTACTTTTACGTTTTGTTGTTCTACACTGTTTTCAAACAGTTCAGCAAATGATTCTGACATATATTTCTTCTTTGATATTGACCGGTAATTGTTAGGCTAGTTACGGTGTACGCCTAATGCATATCGGGTTAGTTTATTTATAAAGCTTAACCGCTTAAGCTTTAACCAATTCGCTCACTTGAGCGATAACCTCATCAAGTGATAACTCAGTAGTATCAATGACAAGGGCATCTTTTGCAGGTTTTAAAGGTGAGTGTTTGCGTGATGAATCACGCGCATCTCTTGCCTCTACCTCTGCTAAGATCTGCGA
>NZ_JAQRMS010000160.1 GCF_028599055.1 Candidatus Thioglobus sp. | reverse complement strand
GGGGAGTGTCAGAGTAGGGCAATAATTTTGTCTACTGTCCTGTGTGGGGAGTGTCAGAGTAGGGCAATAATTTTGTCTACTGTCCTGTGTGGGGAGTGTCAGAGTAGGGCAATAATTTTGTCTACTGTCCTGTGTGGGGAGTGTCAGAGTAGGGCAATAATTTTGTCTACTGTCCTGTGTGGGGAGTGTCAGAGTAGGGCAATAATTTTGTATACTGTCCTGTGTGGAGAGTGTCAGAGTATACATAGGACAATAACTTTTTCTACTGTCCTGTGTGGAGAGTGTCAGAGTAGGGTAATAACTTGTTCTACTGTCCTGTGTGGAGAGTGTCAGAGTAGGGCAATAACTTTTTCTACTGTCCTGTGTCTGTGTGGAGAGTGTCAGAGTAGGGCAATAACATTTTTTACTGTCCTGTGTGGAGAGTGTCAAGAGTAGGGTAATAACTTTTTCTACTGTCCTGTCTGGAGAGTGTCAGAGTAGGGCAATAACATTTTTTACTGTCCTGTGTGGAGAGTGTCAAGAGTAGGGTAATAACTTTTTCTACTGTCCTGTGTGGAGAGTGTCAGAGTAGGGTAATAACTTTTTCTACTGTCCTGTGATACTTTTCCCATGTGTTGCCTTAAGTATATTACCACATAACTTATGTTGGATTATGAAAACAATTAACACAAAAATATATTCATACACATAAGAATAAATGTCTACTTATAGTATATATTGGTCAATTTGATTGATTGACTGATAAATTGATGTTTAACACAAATTTTAGCAGTACTGGTAGAGTAATATATGATTGCTGTCTTTTGATGAGGTAAATGTGTGGATTTATTGACTCTTGAAAAAAATGAGGTCAAAGTGAATATAATTTTTTCAAAAGTCAATTAATCCACACATTTACAGAATCATAGGACAGTAATTGTTTTATTCTATATGTTGAGGAAATAGTGGTATTCTGAAATAAAAAGTTACATGTCCACTGTCCTGATGTAGTGCTACATTATTGTTTATAGCACAATGCTATTATCTGAATCTGTATCATTTAATATATTTTTCAATGTTCCGTCCGACAAAGTGACAAATCTTTGTTTTAGGCACCAGCGGTATGTCTGCATCCATAGACCACATTTTGTTTTTGTATTGACGGATACGGCAAATAATTGGTTGATTAGAATGTTTCTAAAAGAAATTCCATGCTAAAAAAATAGTAACATGTGAGATTTACCACGATGAATATTAAATATGAGGCGATGAATACATATTTTTATTTTAAAGAATGATTTTGATAGAAATCTATACTAAAGAATTTACTAATATAGAATAATACTAATTATTCAAATGAATCACACTTAGGAAAAAATGATTTATAGGTGAGGGGCCATCGTGATCACATGGTAGTTGGATTTACAACTACCTATGAAATCAGTGCCTATCACCACTGTGAGTTCGAATCTCGATCAGGGTGAGGTGTACAACATTATGTGATAAAAGTTTTTCAATGATTTGCGACAGGTTGGTGGTTTTCTCCGGGTCCTCTGGTTTGCTCCACCATTAAAACGGACCGCTACGATATAACTGAAATATTGTTGAAAGTGGCATTAAACATCATCAAACAAACAAACAAAAACAAATGAACAACAGGTAAGAAAAGTGAATAGTCAAGGGATATAGCTATTTGTCATCCAGCTTCTGATCAGTCATTCTCAAACATTGATGATCAATTGGTTTTTCTCTTCTATCCTATTAAACATATTCTTTCTCTTCTATATTTATATATCTAATCTACACAAACCTGAGGATTTTTGAGGAAATTAGGGGAGGTTATTGATCCTCCACATCTAGTAGGCTTCATCCATTGTCCTGTACCGATGGCTTCTGACCATGTCTTAGACAGAGAGAAGAACGATGTATTCATCACATGACATATATCAACATGGTTAAAATATTTAGTAAAATCAGCATATGACATCCTGAAAAAATACAATTCACAAAACATGGTTACTCTTAGTTTATTTTGAGTTAAATATTTTCCATGTTTCCATAGTTATGTTTATTTAATCAGAATATTATCACGTCACGATATAACTGAAATGTTAAAAGTGGAATTGAACACCATCAAACAGCCTTTTATATGTACTGAATATTTTAGTCTAGTAATGCTTAAAAATCTGATATTCAATTATTGTTGTCACTCTTTAGCAATTACATTGTACTACCTCTTAAAGATACTGGACAAGCAAAAAAAGTTCACACGGTAGATTTATAGTTCAATTCTAATTTTAGACTATCGCCATGGAGATCAAGGTTAAAATGGATATTTTAATAACTGAGAGTTGATAAATATTGTTTACGTGAGATTTCTCTGTCAGTAAACTGATAAGAATCTGAGGATTTCAATCTCAATAAATTGACATGATGACTGTGAAATAAGACTCTTTAAAACTAATTATTCCTGAGTCAAA
>NZ_JAQRMS010000016.1 GCF_028599055.1 Candidatus Thioglobus sp. | reverse complement strand
ACCTTGCAGTATAAATACATTGGTTACGTCCTACTTATGGAATAGTATCATGCATATTAAGGTAGATATACGCTCTATTTTAAGATTTGCCAATAGCGTGTTTTTGAAAAAATGATTTCAAAGTTGAATTTTCGTTAATAACATTCATGCCAAAACCACGTAGCCACCTGAGTGGCTCGTTATTTTCTTTATAAATCCAATTTAAGCCGGTCATGGTTTTTGCCATCAACTCATTGTCCAATCGGCGTGCCCTAGCATATTTTCTTAAAACACCATAATCGCCTAATTTGGACTTATCAGAGTCTAATTGCTTTGATAATTCTATAACATCTGCAAAACCTAGGTTAACCCCTTGGCCAGCAAGTGGATGAATATTATGCGCTGCATCGCCCACTAAGGCTAACTGTTCTTTCACATAGGTTTGTGCACTGCGCTCAATGAGTGGAAAGGCCTGAATTTCGCTTACAACTTCAAATTCACCGAAGCGATATTCCACACCTGCTGATAGCCGCTGTGCAAATTCTTTTGTAGATAACTGCATTAGCTCGTCTGCCAATGTATTTTCAGCTGACCAAACAATCGAGGCTTCACACTCGCCCAAAGGTAACAAGGCAACAATGCTGTTTGATAAAAAACGTTGCCAAGTTGTGTTGCTAAAGTTTTTCTTGGCTTTAATATTGCAAACAATGGCCTTTTGTTGATAGTCGGTATCTGTGGTGGTAATACCGGTAATTTCTCTAACCTTGGATCGTGCGCCATCTGCACCCACTAACAACTGGCAATCTATGGTGGTTTGATTATCTAGTTGAACTTGATAACCATCATCTTGCTTGGTTAAATCCACCACTTTGGCATTAATAAAAGTTACTTGTGTGGCTTGCAAGGATCGATACAACGCCGATTGAATCGCATCATTTTCAATAATATGACCCAAATGATCAAACGACTCATTCTCAGTATCGAATTTTAAATTTCCGTGTGAGTTTTGATCCCAAACTTCGGTCGCAGAAAAAGCTTGTTTGCGCTTAATATTTTCCCAGACACCAAGATCAGTTAACAACTGTTTAGATTTTGGCGTGATGGCACTAACACGTGTGTGAAATTCATCACTCAGTGTTGGATTTGGATCATTTGGTTCAATAATAGCAATACTAAAACTCTGCTTAGCAAGGCTAAGTGCAAGTGCTTGCCCAACCATGCCACCGCCCACAATAATCACATCATAATGCTTCATGATTCTCCTGCAACAGTCATTTGATTAATCATGATTGAGCCAACCTTGATATTGCTACGATAATCTACATCAGAGCCAATATGGACAATACCCAAGAGCATGTCTTTTAAATTACCAGCAATGGTGATACCCGAGACTGGATATTGAATTTCACCATTCTCCACCCAGAAACCTGTCGCACCACGTGAATAATCACCCGTTGTCGCATTCACACCTTGACCCATTAATTCTGTCACTAAAACACCCTTGTCCATGGCTTTAATCATAGCATCTAAGTCGCCAGAGAATTGATGCTCAATGATTAAATTATTAACCCCGCCTGCATTGGCCGTTGTTTGCAAACCAAGTTGATTGGCTGAATATTGACTCAGTACGTACTGCTGAACACAGCCATCTTTAACAAAATACTGCTTTCTTTTTAATACACCATCTCGATCAAACGCTTTGGCGCCAATGGTTTTGCTAACCAATGGGTTTTCTAGGATACTGATACTTTCAGGCACCACAATTTGATCAATACTGTTGAGTAAAAAAGTTGATTTTTTATATTGCTTTGAACCGCCCAAGGCGCCAATTAATTGTGCAAATAATCCACTGGAAACGCGATTTGAAAAAATAACTGGACATTGCTGAGTAGGCAGGGATTGTGCGCCCAATTTACTGCTGGCTAGTGCTGATACACCGTCGCCCACCCACTCTGGCGTTTGTAAATCTTGTGCATCAAGCGCCACGGTATATTCATAAGCAGTTTGCATGTCATCGCCTTGTTTGGCAATAACACTGCAACTAAGCGAATGCCTAGCACCTTTTTGCTCGCTCATCATGCCATTAGAATTAGCATACAGACTTTCCCCTTGATGGCTGGATACTTCTGCGCCATCGGAGTTGTTAACATCAGCATGTGACAAAGCTTGCGCTTCACAACGCATGGCCAGATCAATACTGTGCTCCGGGTCTAAATCCCACGGGTGGTACATATTTAAATCCGGCACCTCAAAGGCCATTAATTCTTTTGGCGCTAGGCCGTTAAATGGGTCTGGCTGAGTATATTTTGCAATTTGGCAAGCGGATTCTATCGTATTAAGAATGCCAGTAGCACTTAGATCAACACTGGATGCATGCCCCTTGGCATTGCCGAAATAAACATTAATATCGAATGATTTATCTAGATGATATTCCAGCGTTTCTACTTGTCCAAGTCGTACTGCAGTAGAAACACCAGAACTACTACTCAGAGAAATTTCATAATCGCTCGCATTAAATTTCTTTAATAAATCAATCGCTTGTTGTGCAGTATTTTCTAGCGACATAAGAATTAGGTTAGATAATCTAGATCTGAAGGTTTGAAAGGTATTGTTTTGCTGTGTGGTTTTTGCATTTCTATTGCGGGCTGCTGCATATTTGAATGTCCGTGTGGCTTGCCATTAATCATGGAGTTAATCGGCATCCATAAAGCGGCAACACCTAAGATGATAATAAACAACCCTGACACTTGTCTAATCAATGGTTTTTGCACCAAAACAGTTAATTGTGAAGATAAGCCGGCCATTAACAATAAGCTTGGCAAAGTGCCCAATCCAAATGCCAGCATAATCAAACCACCTTGAGTGGCGGAGCCGGATACAATGGCAAAACCCAATGCACCATATACCAAGCCACAAGGGATACCGCCCCACAATAGCCCAGTAAAAAAAGCACCTCTAAGATTTCTAACGGGTAAAAAACGTTGACTAAGCGGCTGAAGTTTGGCCCATAATTTTGAACCGATTTTTTCTAAGATCTGAATACTACTTGACCAATTACCAATATACAGCCCCACCATAATCATCAGAACACCGGAGAATACTCTCAAACTTTTGTCCAATATGTTCATTTGTAGTGACTGTGTCAACATGGCGCCAACTACGCCGAAAATAACACCCATTAGGATATAGCTAAGTATCCGGCCAATGTTGTAATTCAGGTGAAACAACGCAATTTTTCGAGGGTTAGCCTTAACTTGTGGATCTAGCCCTGCGGTCAACATGGCGACCACGCCACCACACATACCCAAACAATGCACGCCGCCTAGTAGCCCCATAAGAAAAACACTGATCAATACTTCCACTACATCTCCTTCGGCTGAGCTTGGCGCGATACTTCCAACAAGTGAATACGCCTTGAATCTGTTTTCAATATTTTAAAATTAAACCCTTGTAAGGTAATTTCATCCATCTGATCTGGCAGTCGAGTAAAGCCAGAGATCACTAATCCGGCAACCGTATCAACCTTATCTACTGTTAATTTAACGCTAAAAAACTCTTCAAACTCTTCAATAGGCGTATTGGCTTTAAGTAAATAACGACCATCACCGAAATCAATAATATTGTCTTCTTCAAGATCGTGCTCATCTTCGATCTCGCCAACAATTTGCTCCAACACATCTTCTAGTGTTACTAAACCAGCAATTTCGCCGTATTCGTCCATAACAATTGCCATGTGTGATTTTTTTTGCTGAAAATCTCTTAGTAATGAACCCAGTGTTTTACTTTCTGGTACTAGAATAGCGCTGCGCAAATATTCTTTGTAATTGAATTCACTACGTTTGTCGCCCGCTAAATAGCTTAGCAAATCTTTTGCCAGGACAATACCTTGAATTTTATGATGCTCTGAATTGACAATTGGAAAGCGAGAGTGTGCAGATTTAATCATAATATCCAGCAACGCTTTCGTTGACGCATTATGCTCAATCGTCACCATTTTTGATTTTGGCACCATAACATCACGCACCTCCATATTTTCCAGCTGCATGGTGCCTTCAATAATACTACGGGTATGCGAACCAATTACATGATTTTCTTCGGCTTCTTTAAGGGATTGCAGTAGTTCGTAATTTGATTTTAACGGCGTGTGAAAAAACTGCTTGCTGAGTTTGGCTAAAAACGATTGTGTCGACGGAGGTTGGTCTTCGCTCATGTGTTTAAATTTAATCTAAAGCGTTATTTTACCAAAAATTACGATTTTTTACCACTTCGCATTTTTTTACCTTGAGCGGCGCGTTCTTTACGAACTTGCTTAGGATCGGCAATCAGCGGTCTATAGATTTCTACCCGGTCCTTTTCTCTTAAAATGGTGTCGAGTTTGGCCATTTTTCCAAAAATACCGGTTTTATCTTTAAGCAAATCAATTTGCGGATATTTGTCGATAATGCCGGAGATCTCAATAGCCTCTTTTAAGGTAATACCTTCTTCAACCTTTAGGCTTAGCAGGGTTTGTTTGTTTTCTAAGGCGTAGGCAACTTCGATATTCATTAGCTCTGCTGGTCACATAACTGCTGTGCTTTGGCAAAATCAAGTGTGCCTTCATAAATAGCGCGACCGGTGATAGCGCCGCCAATACCATGATGTGCCACCTTTAATAGATTGGTAATATCATCCATGTTGGTAATGCCGCCCGAGGCAATAATATCAATCGAAGTTTGTTTGGCTAAGTCAGCAGTTGCTTCTACATTAACACCTTGCATCATGCCGTCACGAGCAATATCGGTGTAGACAATAGAGCTAACACCGTCTTGCTCGAATTTTTTAGACAAATCCACCACGTGTAAGTCGGTTTGTTTAGCCCAACCTTCAGTAGCCACTAAGCCATTATTAGCATCCAAGCCAACAATAATTTTTCCAGGAAATTCTCGACATAGCTCCGATACAAATTCAGGGTGAGTCACTGCCATGGTGCCAATAATCAAATAACTAATGCCCGCTTCGACATAAGTATTGGCAATATTCATATCCCGGATTCCGCCGCCAATTTGCACCGGAAGATCAGGGAACGCTTTAGTGATTTCAGTCACGCTTGAGGCATTAACCGGCTTACCCTCAAAAGCGCCATTAAGATCCACCAAATGCAGGCGTTTAGCGCCCTGTTCTACCCATTGTGCCGCCATTTCAGCAGGGTTATCTGAAAAAACAGTTGTGTCGTCCATTAAACCTTGTCTAAGACGCACGCATTGTCCATCTTTTAAATCAATTGCGGGAATAATTACCATGTTCTATCCATTGTGTCGGCGATAACTAATTGCTTCAATCAAATGTTGCTGAGTTACTTGCTCAGCCTGATCGAGATCAGCAATGGTTCTAGCCACTTTTAAAATTCTATGATAAGCACGTGCTGACAAGTGTAATTGATCAATAACACCTTCTAACAATTGCTTATTTTTATCACTCAAAACAACCAAACGTTCTAGCTCATCAGTATTAAGTTGATCGTTTAATTTTCCTTGTCTTTCTAGTTGCCTATTATAACAATCCAGCACCCGAGCTCTAATGGTTTCGCTATTTTCTATTGGCTGGTCTTGTTGTGTCAATAACACTTCTGTTGGTAGTGGCGGCACCTCAAGTATCATGTCAATTCGATCTAATAGCGGTCCTGATATTTTCGTTCGGTATTTACTAATTTGATCTTCAGTACAATGGCACTTGCTAGTGCCATCTCCATAATAGCCACAGGGGCAAGGATTCATCGCTGCAATGAGCTGAAAATTTGCCGGAAAAGTAACTTGCTGTTGGGCACGTGACACATGCACTTCGCCACTTTCTAAAGGCTGCCTTAAGGTTTCTAATGCGTGTCTTGGAAATTCTGGCAGCTCGTCTAAAAACAACACACCTTCATGTGCCAGTGAAATTTCACCAGGCTTCGGATTAGAGCCGCCTCCAACTAAGGCCACTGCCGAAGCAGAATGATGTGGAGATCGAAATGGGCGAATATAGAATTGTGATGGCTCAATTGATTGTCCAGCAACTGAAAAAATAGCAGCGCGCTGTAAGGCCTTTTCAACACTTAATGGTGGCATGATTGACGGTAATCTTTCTGCCAGCATGGTTTTTCCAGATCCGGGCGTACCGCGAAGCAATAAATTATGCCCACCACTAGCAGCAATCTCTAAAGCGCGTTTAGCCTGATACTGTCCCTTAACCTGAGAAAAATCGTTACGATACTCAATCTGTGCATCAATGTTCAAGCCTGGACAATCAAGGTCACCAACGCCTGTTAAAAATTCACAAACTTTTAGCAGATGCGTAGCCGGAAAAAGCTTCGCTTCTTTAACTAAGGCGCAATGCTCGTAATTATCATAAGGAATGATTAAATTATGTTTTTGCTTATGTGCCTCAATCACAGCGGGTAGCAAACCATCAGCTGCATGAATCAAGCCATCCAACCCCAATTCACCATAAAATTCGAATTGATCACTATCAATACTTGGCTTAATTTGACCTGAGGCCAACAAAACCCCTATGGCAATCGGCAAATCATAACGCCCACCACGCTTGGGCAAATTAGCGGGCGCCAAACTAACAGTAATTCGCCCTTTTGGCATTTTAAAGCCTGAGTTAATCAAGGCAGACCGAACCCGATCCTTGCTTTCTTTAACCGCGCCTTCAGGCAGCCCTACAATTGAAAAACTCGGCAGTCCGCCTGAAATATGCACCTCAATCGTTACGATGGGCGCATCTAATCCAGTTGAGGCTCGAGTATAAACTTTAGATAGCTGGCTCACACCGCCTCCAGTTCTTCTAGGCTCCATCGTGGTCGAATAGTGATTTCACCCTCTGACGATAACTGACCCTTGCTTAAACGCAAGTGTCCAGCAAGAGCAATCATGGCGCCATTATCAGTGCAAAATTCTTGTCTTGGGTAAAACACTTGAGCACCAAGCTTCAGGCCCATTGCATCCAACTCCTGACGCAGGGCAAGATTGGCGCTAACACCACCTGCAACGACTAAAGTATCTCTATTGGTTTGCTCCAAAGCACGTCGACATTTGATCATTAAGGTTGATGTGGCCGCCACTTCAAATGCTTTGGCAATATCAGCTTTTTGTTCGGGATATTTAGCCACTGTATTACGCGCAAATGTTTTTAGCCCACTAAAGCTAAAATCAAGCCCGGGGCGATCAATCATTGGCCTTGGAAAGGTAAAGGCAGCCTGATCTCCAGCCTTTGCCAACTTAGCCAAGGCCGGTCCACCAGGATAACCCAAACCCAAAATTTTTGCCGTTTTGTCAAACGCCTCACCCACTGCATCATCCAGTGATTCACCTAATATTTCATACTTACCAATTGCTTTCACATCAATCAACATCGTATGACCACCAGATACCAATAAAGCAACAAATGGAAACTTTGGTTGCTTATCTTCCAGTAAGGGTGCCAACAAATGTCCTTCCATATGATGCACACCCAAAGCAGGGATTTTTAAACTCCAAGCCAATGATTTAGCCACCGCGCTGCCAACTAATAAAGCGCCAGCCAAGCCTGGTCCTGCTGTATAAGCAATGCCGCTAATATCATTCAATGTGTATTGCGCATCTTTAAGTACCGCTTTAATCAGCGGCAATGCGCGCTGAATATGGTCTCGTGATGCTAATTCAGGTACAACACCGCCATATTCTGCATGAATCTCTACTTGAGAAAACAACTGATGACCAATTAGGCCTTGTTCACTATGATAAAGCCCAATGCCGGTTTCATCACATGAGCTTTCAATGCCTAGCGTGATGAAAGGCTTAGTGGTTGACATTCGATTCACCCAGATAAACTTGCTTAACCTCTGCATTATCTAAAATGGTTTGTTTGTCACCCTGAGCAATAATGCCACCTGCATGTAGCACATAAGAATGATCACAGGTATCTAACATTTCTCGATAATTGTGATCGGTGATTAATACGCCAATGCCTTTGTCCTTAAGATGGTAAATAATTTGCTGAATATCGCCCACAGAAATAGGGTCAACACCAGCAAAAGGCTCGTCTAATAAAATAAATTTAGGATCCATGGCTAATGCTCTGGCAATTTCCACACGACGCCTTTCGCCACCTGATAAGCTCAAACCATCAATATGACGAATATGTTCAATATGAAACTCAGCCAACAATTCTTCTAGTCGATGGCTTCGATTAACCTTTTCCAGCGCAGGATTTAATTCTAATACCGCCATAATATTATCTTCAACAGATAACTTTCTAAAAATAGAAGGCTCTTGAGGTAAATAGCCCAATCCCAACTTAGAACGCTTATGCATTGGCATTTTGCTAACCTTAACACCGTCAATAAATACTTGACCCTTATCAGCCCTCACCAATCCACAAGCAATATAAAAACAGGTGGTTTTGCCCGCACCATTCGGACCTAACAAACCAACAATTTCGCCTGATTTAACTTCAAAAGATACATCCGATACCACTTCACGACGTGCATATTTTTTATTAATATTCTTTACAGACAGTGTATTTAACGACATAATAATTCAGTTAGTTACTTGCAAACTATCTTACCCTAAATAAGACGTATTTGTTTAGAGCTATAAGCCTCAACAAGCTGATTATTAGCCTCAATCAACAAGGCACCTTGCGCATTTACACCGCACGCTTTTCCTATAATTTTTTGATTGCTTAACTCAAGCTCAACCGCTCTGCCCAATAAATAATCTGACGAGTTCCAGGTGGCTAAAAAATATGACCAACCTTGTTCAGCAAACAACTGACAATAAGCAATTAGATGATTAATCAATTTGGCGCTTAAGTCTTCAATAGCTGGCAGATCTTTTAAGATACGAGCCAAATCAATCCAGGGAGAATCACATTTAAAATCTTGATCTAAGCAATAATTTAGCCCAAGCCCGATCACCACAGATTGATACTGCCCTTGAGCTGAATTTTCAATCAAAATACCCGCTAATTTTTTATCATCAACATAAACATCATTTGGCCATTTAAGTTTAGCACCGCTAATGCCAAGATTTTCCAGCGCTTCAATCACAGCCAAGCCCATGACCAAACTTAGCCCATTTAGCGCAACATTAGCATCAAATACAAATCGAACTGATAACAATATACTGGCATCTTTGCAACTCAGCCAAGCTCGATCATACTGTCCTCGACCTTGAGTTTGCTCTCTTGCAATGCAAACTTGAGGTGTTTTGGAAAATGCCAACGTAGACAGATAGTCATTAGTGCTGGCAATCGAATCAAAAACAACACACGTCACCGGTGTGTTGATTTGACTTTCTAGATTAGGATAATCAGCCATGCAATAATCAGCAACATTAGAGACAACCAAACTGCAGCAGAGCCCATATCCTTGGCCGCGCCAGACAATACATGATATTCATCACCAATCCGATCCACGACTGACTCAATCGCTGAATTAAGAATTTCAACAATCAATACTAAAAACACGGTGGCGATCAAAACAACTTGCTCAACCTTGGTTTTTCCTAAAATGATGGCTAGCGGTATTAACACCACCGCTAGCCACACTTCTTGCCTAAAGGCAGCTTCCGATTGGTAGCAAGCCTTAAGACCTTTGATTGAAAACTCATAGGCGGTAAAAATTCTCTTTAATCCAGTTGCTTCGTTTTTCACAAGATACTCGTTAAGTGGTTAAAATAGTTACATCAATTTTACACAGATGTTTAATTATGAAAATAGCATTAGGCGTTGAATACATGGGTACTAACTTCCATGGATGGCAATTGCAAAAATCGGGTATTCGCACCGTTCAGCAAGTGGTTGAACAAGCGTTATCCAAAATTGCTGATCATCCTGTCAGGGTGTTTTGCTCTGGAAGAACGGATGCTGGCGTACACGCCATTGAACAGGTTATTCATTTTGAAACACAGGCTGATCGTGAAGATAAAGCTTGGTTGTTTGGTGGCAATGTTAATCTTCCTCATGATGTTAACTTCACTTGGGCAAAACGCGTTGATGATGATTTTCATGCGCGCTTTAACGCTTATGCAAGGCGCTACCATTATAAAATTCATAATACCAAAGTTCGCTCAGCTATTATTGGCCAGCATTCTCTTTGGGAGCCAAGAGCACTCAATATTGAGAATATGAATGCAGCTGCGCAGTATTTGCTAGGAGAGCATGATTTTTCTGCCTTTAGAGGTAGTTTATGCCAAGCCAAATCACCCATTAAAACCATTGAATTTATCCGTTTAAGCAAACAAGGCGATGAGATTCTATTAGATATCAAAGCCAACGCCTTCTTGCACCATATGGTGCGTAATATTGTTGGCACACTGCTTAAAGTAGGCAAGGGCGAGCGAGACGTTGAATGGGTTAAAGAGGTGCTAGATTCTAAAGATCGAAAACAAGCTGGTGCAACAGCCCAACCTCAAGGCCTTTATTTTGTAAAAGCATTTTACGAAAATTTGTAACTGCCGCTTATCCAAAAAAAAATCCAAGCCTAAGCTTGGATTTTTTAACACTTATTTAAATTAGTTCTAAGAAATAAGGTGCTTTAAAGGACTGTGTGAAGCCGCTTCATCGTCACCTAGCTCTTTCCAAGCGTAACGTAGCGCATCCGTACGACGATCATAAAAACGATCCTCGCCATACGTCTTCATAAATCCTGATTTTCTTAATACTTTTTCAATACCTTCGGTACGTGCAAATAAAATCTCCACGCCTGCCGCTGAACATCTATCTAATAAGCCTGCTAGCATTTCTTCACCTGAAGCGTCAATTTGGTTAATACCTGCCATATCAACAATAATATATTTAAGACATTGATGTTTTTCGGCAACCAGATTAAGCATGCGGTCTTCAAAATAACCCGCATTACCAAAGTATAGCGCACCTGAATACTTCACAATTGAAACCACTTCACAGCGATCAAGCTTATTATCTAATGCATTAACCAGCATGGTTGAGCCGCTATGTGCTGATAGTTCGGTAAATCTTGGCTGCATCGTACGATACAAAAATAATGCCAACGATAAAACAACACCAATCACAATACCGTTTTCTAAGTGTGGTGCGAATAACAAAGTCAAGACAAATGACGCAACCGCAACAATTGCATCATGCTTCTCTACCTTCCAAGCATGCATAATTGGTGCAAATTTAATTAGGTTAATAACAGCCATAATAATAACAGCTGCCAGTGTTGCTTGTGGCAAGTGGTACAAAAGAGGGGTCAAAAATAATAACGTAATACCCACGATCACTGCTGTTACCACTGATGAAAAACCAGTCACCGCACCTGCAGAGATATTAACCGCAGAACGTGAGAATGAACCTGATACTGCATAACCCTGGAAGAAACTTGATACAATGTTAGACAAACCTTGTCCTATTAATTCCTGGTCAGCATCTAAGCGCTGCTTAGTTTGTGCAGCCATTGCCTTGGCAATTGAAATAGCCTCCATGAAACCAATTAGACCAATGGTGATTGCCGTTACAATCATTTGATTCATGACTGAAAAATCAAACCCTGGCATGGTTAATGCCGGCAGACCTTCAGGGATCACACCAACAATAGCGCCACCATAGCCACCTGCTTCAACAGAACCACCAAAGTCAATCAACCAAGCAATAACTGTCGTAATAGTAACCGCTAACAAAACACCTGGCAATTTAGGTGCAAATTTCTTCACAGCAATCATAATAGCAAAAGCAATAAGAGCGATCAATAGAGTAACCACGTGAGTGTCTGAAGTTGCGTTTACAATCGTACCCCAGACCTGCTCATAGGTGTGTTCACCATCACCTTTTGCAACACCAAACACCTTGTTTAATTGGGAGGTACCAATAATAATCGCCGCTGCATTAGTAAAGCCAACAACCACTGGATGTGACAAGAAATTAATAACAAAACCAAGCTTTAAAGCGCCTAATGCAAATTGAAATATACCCACCATAAAGGCTAATAATGAGGCATAAATCACATACTCCTCCATACTTGCACCTTCAGGCAAAATAGTTGGCACTGCTGCTGCTGTTAACAATGAGACAACGGCCACTGGACCCGTGCCTAATTGGCGAGATGAACCCATTAACGCGGCAATCATAACTGGCAAGAATGATGCATACAAGCCATGTTGAGGTGGCAGGCCAGCTAATTGTGCATAAGCCATTGATTGTGGCACTAATACTAAGGCCACTGTTAGACCGGCAACCAGGTCTGCCTTTAAAATATTCGAGTCTTTAATCTCACCAATCCACGCTAGAAATGGCAAAAATTTTGCAATTTTGTTCATTATTTATCCCTATTTATAAAGAAGTGGCACAAAAGCACCAAGATTTGCACTTAATATCTCGTAAAGTGTAAATATAAGCGCAATATTATATAATAATCCCTTCATTTAGTGCATGTAATTTTGTATAATGGTCGACTTGCTCTTTTTCAAGAGCAACTTCCAAACCAAAGGATCAATTCATGAAATTATTTGAAAATTTACACTTTAACAATATTCGTGGCGATATCACTGGTGGTATTACTGCTGGCGTTGTTGCACTACCATTTGCCATTGCCATGGGCCTTGCTTCAGGCGCTGGCGCTATCGCAGGACTATACGGTGCAATTATTACCGGCTTCTTTGCTGCATTATTTGGCGGTACCGGTGCACAAGTATCAGGCCCTACTGGCCCAATGACCGTTGTTATGGCATTGGTGGTTACGCAGTTTATTACTTTTTTTGAAGGTAAGATTGACCCAGCTACCGGGCTAATATACACCCATGACGCAGCATTGGGTGCAGGCCTTGCCATTGCCTTTACCACGGTTGTTCTGGGCGGCATTTTTCAAATTATTTTTGGTTTGTTAAAATTAGGCCGCTTTATTAACCTCATGCCTCATCCGGTAACTTCTGGATTTATGACGGGTATTGGTGTAATTATTATTATTCTTCAAATTCCTCAGGTGTTGGGTTTTTATGAAATAAAAGGCTCAACCCTAGGTATTTTTTCGCAACTAGGTGATGTTGAAAATTATTTTGTCAATACAGGCGCTATGAGTATCGCTTTAATTACTTTAGTTACTGTTTATCTACTACCTAAAAAAATCGGTAAATTTATCCCCTCACCTTTATTTGCCTTAATGACTGGCACGCTAATTTTGCTGTTTTTCCCAGGAATGTTCTCATCAAATATAGAGCCTATTAACAATATGCTCTTGGGTGACATTCCAACAGGACTGCCTGATTTCAATATGCCAACTTTTGAAGTAAGCATTGTTGTTGATATGATCGCAGCGGGCATGATGCTAGCCATTCTTGGCTCAATTGACTCATTATTAACTTCATTGGTTTCTGATGAAATTACCCGCACACATCATAAATCTGATCGTGAATTAATTGGCCAGGGTATTGGTAACACATTATCAGGTTTGTTTGGCGGCTTGCCAGGTGCGGGTGCTACCATGCGCACCATGACCAATGTTAAGGCAGGCGGTCTAACGCCATTATCAGGTGCACTTCATGCGATTATTCTTTTAGCAATTGTTCTAGGTGGTGCACAATACGCTAAAGAGATTCCACTAGCTGTATTAGGCGCTATCTTGGTGAAAGTAGGTACTGACATCATTGATTGGGAATACTTAAAAGGCTTAATTTCTACCCCTAAATCTGGTGCGTTAATCATGATTGTGGTACTAGGCATTACTGTGTTTTACAACCTAATGGCCGCTGTAGGTGTTGGACTGGTTATGGCTAGTTTAATTTTCTTACAAAGAATGACTGACGTTCAACTTGCCAGCATTGTATCAGTACAAACCATTGAAGAAGCTGCCCACTTAGATGAAACTCACCAAGAGTTGCTTCGCGCAGGAAACACCTTGTTTTACCAGCTAAATGGCCCGATGAGCTTTGGTTCAGCCAAAGGCATTGTGAGAGATTTTTCAACTAAATCTGACTACAATAGAGTTATTCTAGACCTGTCTAATGTACCCGTGATTGATTATACAACCTCTAGATCAATCGCTGAAATTTGTAATATTTGTCAGGAGAAGTCTGCAGAAATTACCATTGTTGGTGCAAACATCAAGGTAAGACATTTTCTTGAAAACATTGGTATCGATATTGAGTTGATGAGCCACTAAGAAACTCTTTACCTTACCCATAAAAAAGCCTGCATTATTGCAGGCTTTTTTATGTCTTGATCTATAAGCATTAGAAATCTTCATCCCAGTCAACCAATACTTGACGGGCATCCATGTCTATAGAAATTAAAAATGGCTCAATATAAGGCACCCAATGCTCTTTACCGTCCCCCCTTGAGGGGGATTCTTTTTCTCCGTTAATAACCATGACACTATTTGAGCCTGTATCAACCATATAAGCGATTCTACCCAATACAATGCCGTTCGTATTAATCACCTCTAAATCGGTTAGTTCGTCCCAATAGTATTTACCTTCTGGCAATTTTGGCAATTGAACTCTTTCAATATAAAGCTCTGTGCCAATATAACCCCTGGCCACTTCTCGATCATTAACCCCTTTAAGCTGTGCAACAATCGTCTTGCCCTGTTCACGCCCTTTAACCATCTCAAGTGTTGTCCATACACCATCAACTTGAACATGCCAAGGCTTGTAAGTAAGGATGTTTTTTCTTGGATGCGCATAGGAAAATATTTTCACCCAGCCCTGAACGCCAAAAAGGCCATTAATCTGTCCGATCAATAGCCTTTTATTGTTAGAGTTTTGGCTCACTACTTATTCAGCAGGTGCTTCTTCCTCTGTTGACGCTTCAGCCGCCGCAGCTTCTGCTTCCGCAGCTGCTTTTGCCTCTGCCTCTTCTGCTGCCTTAGCTTCTGCTTCAGCTTTAGCCTCAGCGTCTGCTTTCGCTTTTTCTTCTGCTGCTAGTTTAGCTGCAACTGCTGCTGCTCTAGCTTCTTGAGCTGCTACACGCTTCTCACGAATTGAAGGGTCTTTAAATTCTTTAACAAGTTGTTGAACGCGATCAGTTAACTGCGCGCCTTTTGACGTCCAGTAATCTAATCTGTCTTCTTCGATAGTAAGCCTAACCTCTTGTCCACGAGCAACCGGATTAAAGTATCCGATACGCTCGATGTAACCACTGTCTCTACGCTTGCGTGAGTCTGTTGCTACGATTGAATAAAAAGGTTTTTTCTTGGCTCCACCTCGGGCTAGTCTAATTTTAACCATGGGTTTTTTGCTCCTTTATTTATTAATAGCTTACATCAAAAAGATATAAGACGCGAAATTATATCAGTTTTTCAAGGTCTTGCGCCAATTTTTGCGCATCACCCGTATAGCTCATTGGTGTTAATTCTGCCAAGGCTTGTTTAGCGGCTTCTGGCATGTCTAGATCTTTAACAAATTCAGCTAATACTTGTGCATCAATGGTGTTGCCACGAGTTAGTGCTTTCAGCTTTTCGTATGGATTTTCAATACCATAACGACGCATCACCGTTTGGATTGGCTCGGCCAACACTTCCCATGATGAATCTAAGTCTTGATGTAGGCGAGCTTCATTCGTTTCTAATTTGCCAATACCCTTTGCAATAGAAGCGTAAGCCACCAAACAATGCGCGCAACTCACACCTAGATTTCTAAGAACGGTTGAATCGGATAAGTCACGCTGCCAACGAGAAATTGCTAGCTTATCCGCCAGATGCGTATTCATTGCATTTGCAAGTCCTAGGTTACCCTCACCATTTTCAAAATCAATTGGATTTACCTTATGTGGCATGGTTGATGAGCCCACTTCACCTTCGATGGTTTTTTGCTTGAAATAACCCAACGATACATAGCCCCAAATATCGCGACAAAAATCGATCAAAATTGTATTATAGCGATTCATTGAATGGAAATACTCCGCCATGTAATCATGCGTTTCAATTTGTGGCGTATACATTGCATAATTAACACCAAGCCCTTCGATAAACTGCTTTGAAATTGCTTGCCAATCAAGGTCTGGATAGGCAGATAAGTGTGCATTAAAGTTACCCACTGCACCATTAAATTTACCCATAACTTGCACACTTTCTAAATGATCAATTTGACGTTTCAGACGAAATGCAAAATTAGCCATTTCTTTGCCTACGGTTGTTGGCGAAGCAGTTTGACCATGGGTACGAGACAACATTGAAATAGCTGCATTATCTTTGGCCATATTGGCAATCAAAGACAAAACATTTTGCATTTGTTTAAGTAATACTTGACGACCGTCAATCAACATTAATGCATGTGATAAGTTATTAATATCTTCCGACGTACAGGCAAAGTGAAAAAATTCGCTTACTGCGTTCAACTCTGCGTTATCTTTAATCTTATCTTTTAAGAAATACTCAACTGCCTTAACATCATGATTGGTTGTTTTTTCAATATCCTTAACCGCTTGCGCATCTTCTAAAGAGAAGTTAGTCGCAATATCAGCTAGAAACTCGCTTGCTTGCGCACTAAAAGCTGGCACTTCAGCAATATTCTTGTTGTCAGCCATGGCTTGAAGCCATTCAACCTCAACCAATACGCGATACTTAATCAGGCCAAATTCACTAAAAATATCCGCCAAATCTTTGGTTTTGTCAAAATAACGTCCGTCAACCGGAGAAATGGCAGTTAAAGCATTCAGTTCCATAATATTTATTAAAGGCTGTAAAAATGATAAAATTATACGCTTTTATTTATTCTTATAAAATATCCTCGTGAAATCGGACTACCTAAAACATATTAAAGAGCGCAAGCAAAACAACCTACCGCCATTAGCACTTAACGCAGAGCAAACACAATCCGTTGTGGCGCATCTTATTGCAGCCGATGATGATGACTTTTATCTGGATTTATTAACCCATCGCGTACCGCCTGGTGTAGACGAAGCAGCCTATGTCAAAGCTAGCTTTTTAGCTAGTGTTGCCAAAGGTGATCAGGCCTGTAATACTATTAGCCAAGAGAAGGCCACTTTCTTATTAGGTACCATGATGGGTGGCTATAACATTGAGCCACTAATTGACTTGCTAGATATAAATGAAACCGCTCAAACTGCAACAGACGCACTTTCAAAAACACTGTTAATTTATGAAGCCTACCAAATAATTTTTGAAAAATCAGCCAGCAACACATTTGCCAAACAAGTCGTTGACGCATGGGCAAATGGCGAATGGTTCACTTGTAAGGAAAAATTACCAAAAGAAATTAAATTAACCGTTTTCCGAGTAGAGGGTGAAATTAACACGGATGATTTATCGCCAGCAACTGAAGCTTGGTCTCGTCCTGACATTCCTCTACATGCGCAATCAATGCTGATTAAAAAAATGGACAGCCCACTTGAAACCATTGCGCAGCTTAAAGAAAAAGGCTTACCTTTGGCGTTTGTCGGCGATGTAGTTGGTACAGGCTCTTCACGCAAATCAGCCATCAACTCTGTATTGTGGCATATGGGCA
>NZ_JAQRMS010000159.1 GCF_028599055.1 Candidatus Thioglobus sp. | reverse complement strand
GCTCACTGAAACAACAGCCTGCTGATAGACATGTTGCACATGCTAACCATAACACCACTGATGCAGTTAAAATGATCATGACATTCACCTTGAAGCCATAAACTTTATAAAAGTCTGATAGCATGACTTATGTTTACTTTTGAAACAACAAATTTGAGTATTAACAGTGTTCTTTGGATGAGAAATAAAAGCCAAGCTTTCGTGTAATCAATGCAAAACATAAATACTTACCCATATCAGCCTTATTTTTGAATGTAAAGTTGCAACCAGAGCGACGGCAATGAAAATGAGTTGTTCTTTGTCCGTAGAATGAACAAGTTGGTGTACCACAATCCTCTGTAGCTCTGAACCTTTGGAATCCTTCCTGTATTATGGCTGAATCTTTCCGATGGTAGTTTGCATGCATTTGAACATCAGAGGTACTAATATACACCTTGTCACAGCAGTCCTACAAATAGATGTACCGGGAGATTTAAGAACAGTGAGTTAAGTTTAACATCAACTGATAAAATTTTCAGCCATATCATGGCAAGACAAAGTTTGATGAGATGATGTCAATGCTGTACTAAATCTTTGATAGTGCTAGCTCACTGAAACAACAGTCTGAGAGTATATATATAAGTTGCTCTAACACATTATCTCAATATTCAAGTTAGCTTTCTCCTCTATAGTAGATGTAATAAATACTAATGTCATAGTCTAGTTTGACCTGACTGACTCTGGAAGCCATGACCTACCACACTCAACATGTTAATGAATACACTCCCAATATGGTTGATCTATGAATGCCACAAAGCCATGAGCTATTGATAAGACTGATCTAGGCATGCCATGAAACCATTAGTTATTGATAAAATTGTTCTAGGCATGCCATGAAACCATGAGTTATTGATAAGATTACTCTAGGCATGCCACAAAGCCATGAGTTATTGATAAGATTGATCTAAGCATGCTATGAAGCCATGAGCTATTGATAAAATTGATCTAGGCATGCCACAAAGCCATGAGTTATTGATAAGATTGATCTAGGCATGCCATGAAGCCATGAGTTATTGATAAGATTGATCTAGGCATGCCATGAAACCATGAGTTATTGATAAGATTGTTCTAGGCATGCCATGAAGCCATGAGTTATTGATAAGATTGCTCTAGGAAATTAGGAATGCCATGAAGCAATGAGTTATTGATAAGATTGCTCTAGGAATGCCATGAAGCCATGAGTTATTGATAACATTTCTATCCTTTAATTCCACGAAGCCATGAGATATTGATAAAATTTCTATCCTTTAATGCCATGACGCCATGAGTTATTGATAAGATTGCTCTAGGACTGCAATGCAGCCATGAGTTATTGATAAGATTGCTAATCCTTTATTGCCATGAATCCATGAGGTATTGATAAGATTGCTATCCTTTAATGCCATGAAGCCATGAGTTATTGATAAGGTTGCTCGAGGAATTTCATGAAGCCATGATTTATTCATAAGATTGCTCTAGGAATGCCATGAATCCATGAGTTATTGATAAGATTGCAACCCTTTAATGCCATGAAGCCATGAGTTATTGATAAGATTGCTCGAGGAATGCCATGAAACCATGAGTTATTGATAAGATTGCTATCCTTTAATGCCATGAGTTATTGATGAGATTGCTATCCTTTAATGCCATGAGTTATTGATAAGATTGCTATCCTTTAATGCCATGAAGCCATGAGTTATTGGTAAGATTACTACCTTTAATGCCATGAAGCTATCCTTTAATGGCATGAAGCCATGAGTTATTGATAAGATTGCAATCCTTTAATGCCATGATGCCATGAGTTATTGATAAGATTGCTCTAGGAATGCCATGAAGCCATGAGTTATTGATAAGATTGCAATCCTTTAATGCCACGATGCCATGAGTTATTGATAAGATTGCTCTAGGAACGCCATGAAGCCATGAGTTATGGATAAGATTGCAATCCTTTAATGCCATGAAGCCATGAGTTATTGACAAGACTGCTCTATGAATGCCATGAAGCCATGAGTTATTGGTAAGATTGCTATCCTTTAATGCCATGAAGCCATGAGTTATTGGTAATATTGCTCTAGGAATGCCATAAAGCCATGAGTTATTGACAAGATTGCAATCCTTAAATGCCATGAAGCCATGAGTTATTGATAAGATTACTACCTTTAATGCCATGATGTCATGGGTTATTGATAAGATTGCTCTAGGAATGCCATGAAGCCATTAGTTATTGATAAGATTGCAATCCTTTAATGCCACGATGCCATGAGTTATTGATAAGATTGCTCTAGGAATGCCATGAAGCCATGAGTTATTGATAGGATGCTATCCTTTAATGCCATGAAGCCATAAGTTATTGACAAGATTGCTCTAGGAATGCCATGAAGCCATGAGTTATTGATAAGATTGCTATCCTTTAATGCCATGAAGTGATGGGTTACTGATAAGATTGCTCTATGA
>NZ_JAQRMS010000158.1 GCF_028599055.1 Candidatus Thioglobus sp. | reverse complement strand
CCATACTTTAAATATCATCCGGAAACCTAAAAAGTCCCTATTTTCTAAGAGAAAAAGGGCCATAACTCAGGAACGGTAAATGTGAAATACACCGTAATCGATTTGGTTGAGCCATACTTTAAATATCAAGCTCTCTTTGATGTATGTAACAACCGTATTTTCTACAACTCCTCACAAGCTTAGCAATGTTCAACAATGTCATAATAAGTGACAATTGTTTGCCTTTCTTTATTCTATATAATTATTTTCTGTCATCTTCAACTTTCAACTGGGTTAATTTACATTCAGATCCGTAATTTAAACTTATACATTGTATTTACCGATGCTGTACTGGATTTCGAATCCATCACACAACATCAGGATAATAAAAACATCATATGAAAACACCAATAAAACCCAACACATTTAATATTTTGCAACTTTATTGAAGATGAAAAGAGATAAAAGGTTCTTAAATTCTCGCAGCAAATGAAACATGCTCAAAGGACTGAAAAATATATATGCATTTTTGACACGAACTAGTTTTTTTCTGGAGATTTTCAAGGCCAAGAGGGGGTGTGCATTATGCACCAATGCACATTATGCAACCCTAATGACGGTAAGCATATTTAAACATTTTGAAAAGTATTGAATATACCTGGAAAAAATGGTGTTTTTTGCGTTTATTATTGCGTACATTATTCAACATAACTTATGTTCATTTACATCCATAAATACATTTATAATACAATGTATAATTCGTGAAAGTACTTGGCAATCCATTTGATGACAACTTTGGTCAGTTTTTACTGAACCTCTTTTAAAAAGAGGTCACCTCTCTTGAGAGGTGACTTTTGACATTCCCCATGAGTGACTGCTTAAGACAGGTTTCTCTCTTGAGAGGTGACTTTTGACATTCCCCATGAGTGACTGCTTAAGACAGGTTTGACTGTATTTACAAAGTTTGTCTAATCCACATAAAACTGTTCTAAACATCCACTGTTTTGTATTTAACGAATATGATTTACTCATAAATTCCTTGCATCATATCTTTCTTCACTAAACAAATATTACATAAATACAGGATACTTCCATCAAAGACTTGAAATGAATTACAATTCAAAATTGGCATAGATCAATAAGATTCATAAACACCCATGAAAAATAAAATAAGGATGGAACTAGGTCATCGTTCTGTCCCCCACCCCTCATTACTCACTTTCGGACATATCAAAGGAGTGGAAATGAACAGGTTGTATATAGTTGACAAGTTCTGACATCTCTAATCCTGCTTCAGCCTCAGTACCTGCTGTGCCCTGTTAAAACATACAATAATAGTCTATTTGTTATCATAAAGACAAATGATATACTTATTATTCTGTCAAATTTAAAGAATTTAGTAGATTATTGACTGTTTCTCTCAATATAGATCAAGTCAGCATCAACCGTAGAATAAACGATAACTTTGTCCTAAATGTGTATAATCAGAACTGTATGATGTTTTATGTTCCTTTTTAGATTTTACTTATGAAAAGGAAGTTTTATGTCCAGAATGTCATGCTTATTCAGTAAACTTCATTTCAACTGGTGTTCTATGACTATTTTCAGATTTTGATCAACTTTATCTAACCTTTTCTTTTTGGTATTGTACAATCTTATCTGTTTTTTCGCCATCTTCATCAGATTCATATTCACTTAGATCAGAATCAGACTCCTCCTCTATGGGTCCATCAGGGTCATGATCTTGATCTACACTGTTTTCTGGACTCAGACTTTGTGTGCGAGGTTTTCCCTCTCCTACTTCCATGTTAGTTGTACTGTTCTGTTTTTTAACATGTTTCTCTGAATAATAAAAATAAGATCTGTAATAAAACAACTTCTAAAATAAGACAATAGAATCATATTTAAATTTAAATTACGGAAAGAAGCTTTCACTAAACAAGAACAGTCAGGTTTGGATTACAATGATCACATTTTAGCATACCAATTACAAGATTTACAACGGACAATTTTATTTTCAGTCTCACTTCCGATTGAGAAGACCGGTATTTGTAGAAGTTATAGCTAGAATCGTATTAGTTTGATTGGGTGAACTTTGGTAGTAAAGGTCGAGGCTAACAATTTAGATTAATTTTCATCCGTGGGGAACCCTCGGGAAATGATTGAAACTTTGCTGATTGTGTGAGGAGTTTCCTCAACATCCTGTCCATCAACAAGTGAGTGGGTTGATCTATACATAGCACATGCTGATTGTGTGAGGAGTTTCCTCAACATCCTGTCCATCAACAAGTGAGTGGGTTGATCTATACATAACACATGCTGATTGTGTGAGGAGTTTCCTCAACATCCTGTCCATCAACAAGTGAGTGGGTTGATCTATACATAACACATGCTGATTGTGTGAGGAGTTTCCTCAACATCCTGTCCATCAACAAGTGAGTGGGTTGATCTATACATAGCACATGCTGATTGTGTGAGGAGTTTCCTCAACATCCTGTCCATCAACAAGTG
>NZ_JAQRMS010000157.1 GCF_028599055.1 Candidatus Thioglobus sp. | reverse complement strand
CACCCTACCGCAATTGCCCCACACCCAGGCGCTGCAACTGGCTCGGGTGGTGAGATTCGAGACGAAGGTGCAACGGGTCAAGGCTCTAAACCTAAAGTTGGCTTGTGTGGATTCAGTGTTTCCAATTTAAAAATCGGTGGCGCTACCCAGCCTTGGGAACAAGAGCATGGCAAACCTTCACAAATCGTATCAGCACTTGATATCATGCTTGAAGGTCCAATTGGTGCAGCGGCATTTAACAACGAATTTGGCCGTCCAAATACGCTGGGCTATTTCCGTAGCTATGAACAACAAACACCTGATGGTGATATTCGCGGTTATCACAAGCCAATCATGTTGGCTGGTGGCTTAGGGCACATTCAAGAACAGCACATTAAAAAAGGTGAAATTCCAGTAGGTAGCAAGATCATTGTTTTAGGTGGCCCTGCAATGCTAATTGGCCTCGGTGGTGGCGCTGCTTCTAGTATTAAGAGTGGCGAACAAAGCGAAGACTTAGATTTTGCCTCTGTTCAGCGTGCCAACCCTGAAATGGAAAGACGCGCACAAGAAGTAATTGATCGCTGTGCTAACTTAGGCGATGGCAATCCTATTATTTCAATTCATGACATCGGTGCAGGTGGTCTGTCAAACGGCCTACCAGAATTAGTGAACGACTCTGGTCGTGGCGGGCGTTTCGAACTTAGAAACATTCCAAATGATGACAACCAAATGTCGCCACTTGAAATCTGGTGTAACGAATCTCAAGAGCGTTATGTACTTGCTATTGCCCCATCAAGCTTAGACTTGTTTAAAGATATTTGTACGCGCGAACGTGCACCATTTGCTGTACTGGGTGATTCAACTAAAGAGCAGGAATTGGTCTTAAGTGATGAGCTGTTTGCTGATACGCCAATTGACATGCCAATGTCGGTTTTATTAGGCAACCCGCCTAAAACTAACATTGAAGCGGTAACGCAAAATATCGATCTTAATCCACTAGATACCAGCAACATTAATCTTGATGATGCCATCAGTAGAATTTTACAACTGCCAACCGTTGCCAGCAAAAACTTCTTGATCACCATCGGTGATCGTAGTGTCACTGGCATGGTAGCGCGTGATCAATTTGTAGGTCCGTGGCAAGTGCCTGTAGCTGATTGTGCCATTTCTATTTCTGATTACGTTGGATACAAGGGTGAAATTATGTCTTTGGGCGAGCGCACACCACTAGCTTTGTGTGATTCCAATGCAGCTGCACGTATGACCATTGGTGAATCTTTAACCAACATGCTAGGTGGTTACGTGGAAGATATTCACGATATTAGCCTTAGTGCGAATTGGATGAGTGCTTCTGGCCATAAAGGTGAAGATTCAAAACTATTTGAAGCAGTTAAAGCTGTGGGTATGGATTTATGCCCTGAGCTGGGCTTGACTGTACCAGTGGGTAAAGACTCAATGAGTATGAAAAGCTCTTGGAATGAAAATGGCGAAGACAAATCAGTTACTTCACCTTTGTCATTAATCATCACAGCCTTTTCAAAAACACCTGATGTTAGACTGCAAAAAACCCCATTACTAGAAACAGGTTCAGATTCTGAACTACTACTAATCGACTTAGGCTTTGGCCAAAATCGTATGGGTGGCTCGTGTCTAGCGCAAGTCTATAATCAAGTTGGTGATATTGCGCCAAATCTTGACGATAGCGCCGTATTTAAATCATTCTTCAGCACCATTAACCAACTCAATAAAGACGGTCTAATTAACGCTTATCACGATCGTAGTGATGGTGGTGTTATCACTACGTTACTTGAAATGGCCTTTGCCTCGCACACGGGCCTTACCATTAATACAGATGCTAGCATTGAAAGCCTATTTAACGAAGAGCTTGGTTGTGTTGTTCAGGTTAAATCTGAAAACAAAAACGCCGTTACTGACGCCTTAAAAGCAGCAGGCCTTGAGTCTTGCACACATTCAATTGCAACGCTTAACAGCTCAGACAGTATTGAAATTATCAATAATGGCCAAACCATTTACAGCCAGCCTCGTGCTGCTTTGCAAACACTTTGGTCAAGTACTTCTTACGAGATTGCCAAACTTAGAGACAACCCTGAATGTGCCCAGCAAGAATTTGACGGCGTTAGTCAATCAACAGACGGTATTAAAACAGACCTAAGTTTTGACCTTAATCAGTCTATCGTTAGCCCTTACATTAAAACCAACGTTAAGCCAAAAATTGCCATCCTTAGAGAGCAAGGCGTAAACGGCCAAGTAGAAATGGGCGCTGCTTTTGATAAAGCACAGTTTGAGGCGATTGACGTACACATGAGTGATATCTTATCAGGCAGATTATCTTTGGATGAATTTAAAGGCTTAGTGGCTTGTGGTGGATTCTCGTATGGTGACGTACTTGGCGCCGGCAGAGGCTGGGCAAGCTCAATTCTTTACAATGCTCGTGCTAAAGATGAGTTTGAAGCCTTCTTTAATCGCGAAGACAGCTTTGCACTAGGTGTG
>NZ_JAQRMS010000156.1 GCF_028599055.1 Candidatus Thioglobus sp. | reverse complement strand
GTATTTACACCATAAATTATAGAACTATAAAAACAGTGTTATACAGAAGATAATGAGTATATTTCAATTGAAATATACATTTAAATATTTGGTATTAAAAATTTCTAAAGATTTACGAATTAAGGTATAAGGTCCCGTATCTTCGTAAATAAAAAAAAACTCGGCTAAGGTCACGCATTACTAAATGAAAATGATATTAGTTTTCATAAGAATTTGTATTTTTTGCATGAATTAGTTTTCCAAAGCTGGGTACACAGTAAATATACCATATTGTACAATTCTGAAACCTCGTGACAAACATGTTTCCAGTTATTTTGTGAAGCTTAGCTTCTTCTCCTGGATTTGACAATAGGACTTCACGACGGGTGCCATTGATGGGACAGGAGATGCTAACCCTTGCGCAGCACCTGGCCTGGATTTCTCCAAACAAACTTAAGTCAAATTTTAGACTTAAGTCTGAGATTTTACTCAATCGTCATAGCAACGTCAAAATCCTGACATCTTGATTGGCTGAATTTGAAAATAAATCTCAAACTTAATTGAGAATTGTTCGAGAAATCCAGGCCTGGTCTCACTCCCGGTTTTCTGTGGGAGTTCGTGTTGTCCGTGCTTTTGTTTTTTCTGTTATTTGTTTATACTTTATGTTCTAATGTTGTTGTTATGCATCCGGATTATCCCTTTTCTGAATGTTCCTTCTAAGATGGGTATCTTACGTTCGTCTCATTAAATAAAAAATGTGACAGGGATAAAAAAATCAAATGAATAGCTCGTGCTTCTAGTACAGTCATAATTAGCTCTTAATTGCTAGCATTTACAATACTAAAAAACAGACCTTTGTAATTTTATGGGGAGGCTATTTATGGTAACTTCAAAACAAATTTATTATGCATGAACCTGAATTGAACTTTCCTGATTACAGATATCAAAAGTAGATGGACAAACAGAATCTTTAATTTCAATGACAGACAACTCCTTAGATCTTTCTGTTCGTTTTTAAGTCAACTATATAAACCTTGAACGACTTTATTTATTTGTAACATAACAAACGTAATTTGCCAAATATGTTTGCTATGTTTCATCGAGTTTTAAGTCATCGCTACAAATATTCTACGGTCGCCATCACGAAATTATTGACCGTCAATAAATATTAATATCACCTGTGACAATGAATATTTACACCTTGTACGTGCTCTATCACAGTGAAGGCTTTTATCGGACTTGACTAAATGAGTAACTCGATGGGTATCTTCTAGAAGCAGGAGCTGTTTATTCCGCTTGGCTATGTTCACCTCGCTCGACGGGTGTCTTCTAGAAGCAGGAGCTGTTTATTCTGCCTGCCTATGTTCACCTCGCTCGACGGGTGTCTTCTAGAAGCAGGAGCTGCTTATTCTGCCTGCCTATGTTCACCTCGCTCGACGGGTATCTTCTAGAAGCAGGAGCTGCTTATTCTGCCTGCCTATGTTCACCTCGCTCGACGGGTATCTTCTAGAAGCAGGAGCTGCTTATTCTGCCTGACTATGCTCACCTCGCTCGACGGGTATCTTCTAGAAGCAGGAGCTGCTTACTCCGCCTGCCTATGTTCACCTCGCTCGACGGGTGTCTTCTAGAAGCAGGAGCTGTTTATTCTGCCTGCCTATGTTCACCTCGCTCGACGGGTATCTTCTAGAAGCAGGAGCTGTTTATTCTGCCTGCCTATGTTCACCTCGCTCGACGGGTATCTTCTAGAAGCAGGAGCTGCTTATTCTGCCTGCCTATGTTCACCTCGCTGGACGGGTATCTTCTAGAAGCAGGAGCTGCTTATTCTGCCTGCCTATGTTCACCTCGCCTTTTGCTACTTTTTGTGGGGTCCGTGTTGCTGTGCTTGTGGGTTTTGGCTTTTGTTTGTTTGTTTGCTTTTGTTTGTCTTCGTCCTGTGTATTGTCACTTATATATGCCGAATTGCTTTAGATTATCCATCGGTGATTCGGGTTTCTCTTACTTTTATATACCGATTTAGTGCGCACGGCGCATTTCTGGAATGACATTCATCGTGTATGCTCAATGTCTTCTGATTGGAAATCAAAAATTTAAAAAGTTTTTGGGTGTAATAGAAGGAAAGCAAGACGATACAAAAGGGGTAATCAGAAGCCATAAATCGAAGGAGAGAAAATACAAAGGTCAAGTGAAAAAAAGACAAACAACGATCCATAATACATTACACATTAAACTAAAGATCGATCAACACGAACACCACTAACACACTGGGGTAACCTCGTGTGTTCCGAAAGCGTTAGAAGTTACACATGTGTCATTTTTTATACAAGAAGAATTTGAAGATACCAAAGAAAATACCCGTAAGTTGTAGAGACCAGGGTACCGTTTCACAAAAGGTCGTAAATCGTAAACTTGGTCGGTAAACTGTCTTTACGATTTACGACCGTTTCACAAAACTTACCGACTTCCGATATACGACATTTTTTGGTCGCAAATTACCGACTAGGTCGGAGCAGTCGTAAATCGTTAAAAACAAACGTTGAA
>NZ_JAQRMS010000155.1 GCF_028599055.1 Candidatus Thioglobus sp. | reverse complement strand
AAATAATGCTTAACTGCTCTCTACCAACCTTAGCAGGCACGTTTGACAATACTTGATCAAAATAATTTTGCTTGCCAACTGCTGAAAAAGCATCCGAAAGATAAGCCTCAGCATTATTAATATGATTTAGTTTGGCATTGGTGTTTGATAACTCTACCGCTACAAAATCTTTATCCACCATGTGCACTTCACCTTGTGGGCAAGACTTAGCAACCGACAGGCCAATTGGGCCATAACCACAGCCTAAATCTAGGCACTTGTCTGTGCTGGCAATATCTAAATATTGCATAAACATCACTGTGCCATCATCAATCGCTCGAGGGCTAAACACGCCCCAACGGGTTTGCAAAGTGAGATCATGACCCAGCAGATTGGTTTGAATCTTAAGGTCTTGTTTTAATTTGGGAATATCGCTTCTAGTAAACATACCCGCCTTATTATACATAAGGGTATTTAACATTCCGCTGATGATAAAATAACGCCCATGAATAGACCTGAATTACTCTCCCCTGCTGGCTCATTAAATCACATGCGTTATGCTTACGCGTACGGTGCTGATGCCGTTTACGCAGGGCAGCCTAGATATTCTCTAAGGGTGCGTAACAATGCTTTTGATTTTGACACACTTAAACAAGGTATTGAAGAAGCACATGCAGCGGACAAGAAATTCTTTGTGGCATCTAACATTATTCCGCATAATGCCAAAATTAAAACCTACATGAAGGATATTGAGCCGGTTGTTCAGCTAAATCCTGATGCGCTGATTATGGCGGATCCTGGGCTGATTATGATGGTTAAAGAAAAGTTTCCAGAACAAGTGATTCACTTATCTGTTCAGGCTAACGCCATTAATTATGCCACGGTTAAATTTTGGAAAAATGCTGGCATTAGTCGCATCATCCTTTCACGCGAGCTATCGCTTGATGAGGTTAAAGAAATTCGCCAAGAATGTCCTGATATTGAGCTTGAGGTTTTTGTGCATGGCGCTTTATGTATTGCTTACTCGGGTCGCTGCTTGCTGTCAGGCTACTTCAACCATCGTGATCCCAACCAAGGCTCTTGCACCAATTCTTGCAGATGGAAATATGACGTTAAAGAAGCAGAAGAAACCTTGGAAGGTGATATTAAAGCAGTGGAAATCAAGGCGCCCGCTGATCAAGTAGTTTTACTGGAAGAGGAAGGTCGCCCGGGTGAGCAGATGCCCGCCTATGAAGACGAGCATGGTACCTACATCATGAACTCTAAAGACTTGCGCGCCATTGAACATGTGCACACTTTAACAGCCATGGGCATTGATTCACTTAAAATTGAAGGCAGGACAAAATCACATTACTACGCCGCTAGAACCGCGCAAGTGTATCGTCAAGCGATTGATGATGCCGTTGCTGGGCGCGAATTCAACCCAGAAGCCTTTGGCGTGTTAGAGAACTTGGCTAATCGAGGCTATACCGATGGTTTTTATCGTCGCCATCAGCCTGAAGAATTACAAACCTATTTTGACAACTATTCACGCTCTAACAAACAGCAAGTTGTGGGTGAAATCCTAGACTATAAAGATGGCAAAGCCTTAATTGAAGCTAAAAATAAATTCAGTGTTGGCGATTCGGTTGAAGTGGTTCTGCCTGATGGATGCTTTAACATTGAAGTTGAATCAATGATTACTGAATTTAACGAAGCGCTTGAAGTTGCCAAAGGCAGTGGCTATCGAGTATGGATCCCAATGCCAGAAATAAAGCCAGAGCTTGGTTTTATTGCTCGAAATTTTGATGAAAAAATCAAAATTAAAAATAAGAACATTAAAAAAGACCCAGAACAAAAAATCCGTCGCCCTTCTTGGTAGTAGCTAAAGCCACTCACGTATAATATCATTCTTTATTGCAAGGTTATATTAACGTGCTTGATCAAATTCATTCACCCAAAGATATTAAAAAACTGGACTTGGTTGAGTTGCAATCTTTGGCAAATGAAATTCGCACATTTCTAATTGAAACCATTCAAGAAACAGGCGGACACTTAGCGCCAAATCTTGGCACCATAGAGATGACACTGGCCATGCACTATGTGTTTGACACGCCAAAAGACAGCTTTGTATTTGACGTTGGCCACCAAGCTTACACTCATAAGATTCTCACCGGGCGTTTTAATCAAATGCATACTTTGCGCCAAAAAAACGGGCTATCTGGCTTTACCAAACGCAGTGAAAGTGAGCATGATAGCTTCGGTGCTGGACACTCTTCAACCTCGATTAGTGCGGCGTTAGGTATCGCTATTGCTAATAATATTCAGCATAACGCCAATAAGTCAATTGCTGTGATTGGTGATGGCGCACTGACGGGCGGTATGTCATTTGAGGCGTTAAATCATGCGGGTGATTCAAATGCAGATTTGTTAATTATTCTAAATGATAACGACATGAGTATTTCTAAGAATGTCGGTGCCATGAACAAATACTTAACCAAACTAATTTCTGGCAAGGCGTACTCCACCATGAAACATAAGTCGTTAGGCTTTTTGGAAAAAATGCC
>NZ_JAQRMS010000154.1 GCF_028599055.1 Candidatus Thioglobus sp. | reverse complement strand
TCAAAGCACCACTAGCATTGAGCCTGTTTATCCAATCGAGCTTATTGCCGAGCAACAACTAGGCAAGCATTGGCAAAAAGACTTTATAAAATCAGTTAATATCGAAAAAGTATTGCTTTAATCAATATTTCAGACAGGTTTGATTGGCTTGTTAAATAAAGTGCCGCAGGCGGTTTAATAAGAAAATCTATACCGCCACACCGTTAGAAACTGCCCTGCGGTCGGCTCTAATGGTAGCGCTAACCTGAAGACGCGTTGTATGCGCTTGCCAAGGTTGAACAACATGTTATATATAGATATTGCTGCAATGCCTTGCAATCTGTAAGAACAGTAACAGTTCTTTCTATAAGAATTCAATTATTCAGCAGGAATAGCAAAGAAAATAATGTACAAAAGAGTTATTGCAACACTCATAAATAGTATGCGTCTCCACATAGTCATTCGTGATTCTGGAGAACAATCACGATAACAAAAATTAAGAGCAAGTAGCGCCTGTAAAAAATAGTAAAAAGCAAATGCACGAGAGGCGAGAGTGATGATTTCAATTAAATCAACTGTCCAAACTAGTAATACAGCGCAAAGTGATATACCTAAATAACTTATGTGCGTAGATAGCTTTTTACCACTATTCTCACTTAACAACCCTCCACCACCACCTGTGTCGGCAACTGCAGCACTAAATTGACTCATCAATGCTGCAACAATCAACATAAAAGGTAATACCAATGCAGCCTGACCAGTTACATCAACAATTTTTGCTAACTGGATATGTTGAAGGTCAAGGTACTGAACAACGGGCAAAAAGAGGATAACTGAAACTACATAGAGTATTCCTGAAATGATTTGTGCTTTTTTCATTGTAGCAACGCGCATCTCTGGGCTATATTTTTCACCAAGAAAACGTGATGTTTCAAAGCCTTGCACCACCAGTAATGCACCTGCAAGTATGCGTATCTGTGTGCTAATGTCACGTTGTGGATAATCAAAGCTTAAGCTTTCGCCCGATGTGTAAAACACATAAGAAAAAACACCTAAACCCAATAATAATGACACCACAATAGAGAGCTGCACAGTCATTGATACAGCTTCTAGTTTTTCCAGTCCACCTAGTCCACGCTTGTATCCAACAAATGCAATAAAGAGAATGATGACTGTTGTTAGCCATCGTTCAGCATCGATGTTGTCGATACCGAGATAACTCAATAAAAAGGAAGATAGTAACGATATATAAAACGCGACGGCTACCATATAGGCAAGAACCAGTGCTATACCACCTAAGCTTTCTACTTCTTTGGTTTTTTTCGATAAAGAACCATTTTTTATTCGTGGTTCGACATGGATAATATTAAATCGTATTACACTACCAATGGCGTACGCTAGTAAGACAATACCTATTACAGCAACTGGTGAAAGTGCGCCGACAACACTGGCTAGTAACGGTGACATAATCAGGAAGCCACTGCCAATAATTGATGATAATGGTGTTAGAGTTGCTTGCCATGACTCGCTTTTTTGGAGCTTGGGTTTGCGAAGATAATAAAGAGCAAATAATGCTACGAGAATTAATCCTGCATTGAGAATCATACTTGAAGCACTAAGTAGTGAGTTGCTATTCACAGCATATCTCCAAATAAAAGTTGAATTATAACAAGTCTAATGTAATTACTCCAGTAATCAGCATCAAAACTTTGATTAGGCTCTTTGTAGTGCTAATCTCCCTTGCGGATAAATTTTTATTCCTTGCACTCAACATACACCCAAGCAGGTATGCCTGATACCATTTCCCCCAACACGCGCTGATACTCATCAACTTCATATTCATCTGATTGTGCTAATTCTTCAGCACTAATTTCAAACACCTTGCCTGATATAGTGTCAGATTGACTGGATACTGCGATTGGGTGACAAGCTTCACCACTGAGTTTAACCACACGCTTATCTTGAATTTTAATCATTTCTAATTTGTAGTTAAGCAGTTCATCTTTATAACCAACAAGTTCGCGTCCAAAGGTTTTTTGTTGCACGGTGGAATTTTGCAAGGTGCCATACGAAAATAGCAATACAGTTTCATTGATCATCGTTCTTGCCCTCCCAAAAGACTATTGTATGTTACTTACTGCCCTACACTCAATATAATAAGTTTGTCAGTGTCAATCAAACGCGCAAAGGCATTTTGAACATCTTGTGCATTAATATCCTTAATTTTATCAGTAAAGATGTCTAAATAATCCAGTGGTAAATTATAAAAACCGATAATAGAAAGGTAAGTTAAGATATTGGCATTGGATGCAGTTTGTAGTGCAAAGCCGCCGATGATATTATCTTTGCCATCTTGTAATTTTTGCTCATTAATATTGTTATTAATAAAATTATTCAGCGTTTGGATAGCAATTTTCCTTGCCTTACTGGTTTGAGAATTTTTGGTTTGCAATTTAATTAAAAAATAACCATCTGACTTCATTTTGGTTAAGCGACTTGATACCGAATACGCCAGGCCATTTTTCTCACGAATCTCATCACTTAGCATTGAGGTTAATCCGCTAC
>NZ_JAQRMS010000153.1 GCF_028599055.1 Candidatus Thioglobus sp. | reverse complement strand
ATTAATAATGCTGAGGCTTATCTTTCGGATGCTTTTTCAGCAGTTGGCAAGCAAAATTATTTTGATCAAGTATTGTCAAACGTGCCTGCTAAGGTTGGTAGAGAGCAGTTAAGCATTATTTTGTATGACGCCTACGATGCACTCAAGCCAGGCGGAAAAATCACTTTTGTGACCATTAATGGCTTACGTCACTTTATTAAAGACAATTTTAAATCGGTTTTTGGTAATTATAAAAAACTTAAACAAGGGCAAAAATACACCATTGCCCAAGCAATTAAACAATAAAAGTCTAATATACGAGTAAAATACTCGGTAATTATTATTGATCAGGAGTAAACCATGGATGTAATGCAAAGAATTCAAGCGCAAGTAGATAGTGCCCCAATCGTACTTTATATGAAAGGCACGCCTCAATTCCCACAGTGTGGTTTTTCAGCAACGGCTGCGCAAACGCTAGCTTCTACGGGTGTAGAATTTGCTTATGTGAATATTTTTGAAGATCAAGAAGTCATGCAAAACTTACCCGCATTCCAAGACTGGCCAACTTTTCCACAAATCTACTTCAATTCTGAATTAGTTGGTGGTGGTGATATTATTGTTGAAATGGCACAAATGGACACACTAAAAGCTGCCATGGAAGAAGCAACTGCCAAGTTTAACGACAAGTAGCAAAGCGTCGTTGTTATAGGCTATAAGTTTTTTAACTGATGGCCGTTATCTTGAAGCCAGCGTTTGCTGGCTTTATAGTTTGGTAGCATCTGCGCCACAAAACCCCAAAAATCTTTTGAATGGTTCTTATGCTTAATATGCGCCAGTTCATGCACAATCACGTAGTCAATAACTGATATTGGCGCCTGAATTAGTAAATAGTTAAGGTTGATATTATTTACGCCACTACAAGAGCCCCATAGGGTTTTTTGTGATTTAAGCCTGACTTGTTGGTAGTTAAGTTTATGTGTCTTGGCATAATAAGCTAACCTTGGTAGGGCGATTTCTCTAAAAGCATTTTTATACCAAGTTAAAAATTGCGCCTGATTGGCCTGTTTACTTTTAAACTTAACACCATCAAAATTGAGTTCGGCTGAAAATTCTGAATTAATAATAAGAGGGTAATTATTTCCTAAATATAGAAAATTTTCATTATTTTGATAATGTGGTTTTTTCGGTATTTTTTTTGTTGCAGTGGTTAGTTTTTTATCAATCCAGCTAGATTTTTCTACCAAAAATTGTTCTATTTTCTCAATTGACAGCTGATTTGGCGCTCTAACAATCAATTCTGCTTGATTATTAACCTGCAAACTTAGTGTTTTACGTTTTGAACGAATAAGCTGATACTCCATCATTGTATTTAACCTTAAATTTCAGAAAAATTGCATTTTTCCAATCGAATTAATAAACAAGCCATGTTGTTAATTTTTTTTGATTAAAATTCTCTTATTATTAATAAATAACAGAGGCAATCATGAGTTTAACGGTATATCTTTCTGGCGAAATACACACGGACTGGCGACAGCGATTAAAAGAGGGGTGCGAAGCACACAGCTTGGCAATTACTTTTACTTCTGCAGTGACAGATCATGAAGCTAGTGATGCTGCAGGCGATGTTCTTGGTGAAGAAAGTGTAGGCTTTTGGCGTGACCATAAATCGGCCAAGGTTAATGCTATTCGCACCAAAACATTGATTGAAAATTGTGATGTGGCCGTGGTGCGTTTTGGAGATAAGTACAAGCAATGGAACGCAGCATTTGATGCGGGCTATTGCGCCGCGCTGGGTACGCCGTACATAACACTTCATAATGAAGACATCATCCACCCACTTAAAGAGGTTGACGGGTCAGCCATGGCGTGGGCCACCACACCAGAACAGGTGATTGAAATTTTAAAATATACGCTAACTAAAGAATAACTCTAATTTATTGCTCGATTCCAATTGCTAATAATTAGAGCAAGAGTGCAATAAGTTATAAAGGATAGGTATGAAAACATATAAAGGATCTTGTCATTGTAAGGCGATAACTTTTTCATTTGATTACGGAGCGATTGAAAGCGGTTTAAGGTGTAATTGTTCAATCTGTCGCAGAAAAGGTGCGCTAATGTCAGCATTTACGCTTGCACCTAATGAAATAAATATTGAGTCAGAAGATGGCAAGTTAAGCTTATACCAATTCGACACCAATATAGCGAAACATTATTTTTGTAATTCATGTGGCATATACCCATTTCACAAAACTATGAGAAAGCCAGGGCATTACCGTATAAATCTAGGCTGTCTTGATGATGTTGATACAAATGCAATTAAAGTAGAAATATTTGATGGTAAAAGTCTTTGATTAAAAGTATCTAACAAAAAAATTATCTGATGACTCGTTCAGAATCATTATTTAACTCAAAAAATAGCCCATTATTAGAATTTGTGAAATTTTCTAATACCATTATCTTTGGTGATTTACACCTGTCCCATAAAGGTCAAAAAATCCATAAAAACACCTGTTTAAGCAATTAAATTACCTATTTTTGACTTGTTTTTATATGGGTAAGGCCTTTAT
>NZ_JAQRMS010000152.1 GCF_028599055.1 Candidatus Thioglobus sp. | reverse complement strand
AAAATTACTTTTTTAAATTTTATCCCGGGTTTAGCTGGGGTGGGGTGTTATTTACACCCGGGTAACTAACCAATCAGATTGCAAGATTCTTGCTTCATAAGAAATAATAGTATTTTATCCCGAGCTAGAAGTGAGGGATAAAATATACTAATATCTGCCAATCCATGTTAAAACTTAAAACACATTCTGGCTTCCATCATTTATTTCGATTCTGATATGTCTATAAAGAGTCCAACTACGGTAGTATTCTTTGATTGGAAGACGGTAATGTATATTTACGTTTGCGCTAAATGTCGCACACATTTATGCTGCCAATGGAAAAGTCAGTCACATTCACTGGCACATTTGCTAATGAGATTATACCAAATGTATATCTCGCTCGTTTGTTAACAAAGTGAAAGAAGGAGGTCATGTTAAAAAATTAAAAGATTTTTATTGTGTTCATCCTGCAAATCTTTTCTACTGATTTGTCCATCTATTAAAGATTTTATCAATATGAATTGCATTATTATAGCCCCCGCAAATGAAGTTTGGAGGGGTATAAAGATTTCACCTTGTCTGTCCGTCCGTCCGTCTGCCTGTCCAAACCAACTTCTGTGTCCTTTGTCTAAACTTCATGAAACTTTATACACTGACTGGCCATGATGTGTAAACCTCACTATAGACAGGATGTTCCGGTCCATTGACTTTTTCTAGAGTTATGGCCCTTTTGGACTCAGAAATTGTGACTCTTTCCACTATGCACCTTGTCATCACAACTCCTCTGATATGGGTTGTTGGATACACATGAAAGTTGGTACATTGTTAGATCCTCACATGCAGATGTGCATGAATATAGGATGATCCGGTCCATTGACTTTTGCCAGAGTTGTGGTCCTTTGAACTTAGACGTTTTGACCTTATGTATTATGCAAATTGTCATCGCAAATCATCTGATATGTTTGTCGGATACACATGAAAGTTGGTAGATTGTTAGATCCTCATATGCAGATGTGCATGAAGATAGGATGATCCGGTCCATTGACTTTTTCCAGAGTTGTGGTCCTTTGAACTTAGACGTTTTGATGGTGTCCATTGACATTGGTAATTGTTTGACACGGGAGTTGGTACATTTCCAGACTCTTATGTTTATATGCATGTTCAGTTTTCAGGTACCTAACTTCAATTTTATCAGATTAAACATAATAATTTGACAAGTAATATATTTTCGGTGTAGAATTAGTTTTCAATAATCTTGGACACAGTCAGAGTGAAGCGGGTGGGTATTAGTCCCGCTAAGCAGACAGTTCTAGTTTAAGTTGCAAGATACAATGACAAACCATTAGTTTATCAAAGAGTGTAACAGAGAAAGAGACACAAAGTGCAATGATTAACACAGGTATACAATATCTTCTAGTTATCCTAGATTCATATGTTTACAGACTTTATTTAGTTGGTTTCCAGTTATGTTGGAATGAAATAATGTTTGGAAATAAGACTATGAAGTCTGCTAATAAAGAGATGTTTTAAAGTTTTGATTTCAGTAAAATGAAGATATACAAAATATAGAAAATTAAAATTATAAAATATACTGAATACAATTGTACTTTGTACAAATAGGTTGAAAGAGTACAGAACAAAATATTATTCCAACAATACACTGCTAAAAAGAAATCAATGGATGCCACCAATCCCAAAGGCTGCCAAAATGAAAGAGAATTGTGGCATGGGTTCTCTGTGGATGCTTTAGATAGTATTAGTAATTATGGCTTTAATAGAAGTTATTGTGGGAAAAATGGTAAGATATATTATATACTGATATCTTTATTTATTGGTAATTTATATATTCTAATGTAGTTGTTAAATATCTCTGGTTTGTGATTGGACAATGCTCACGTGATGCTGAAATTTTCATGGTATCAATTCCACGGTTGAAACTCATGAGATATTTTAGACGATTGCCGCTTACGTCAACAATGTAGCAATTAATGCACATGATTACAGTTGAATAGAGATAACTGAATTGTATTTGAATACTTCACGGCATCAATTGTAGATTTAATGGTGTAATTTTTACCAATTCCACAGTTGAAATAGCATGATTTTTTTTTTTTTAACTGATTACTGCTTATGTCATCTTGTCAATAATACGGAAATATACATACATGATGTATGCATGTCTATCCTACACATGATTACATTAGATTTAATGGTTGCAAATATCTGTTTACTGGCTCCGCTAACGCGTCGCCAGTAAACTAAATTTGCTCCCAGCAATTCTCCAATTGATGCCGTAAAATTTTCAAATACAATACTTTTATCTCCTAATTTTTATGTTGATCTCGTCCAGGGACATATTCAGTATCAACAGACTGACCATAATATTGAAAATGATCAGTCAGTATGATGTCAACACATTATGATGTTACTGATAAAATGATCAGTCAGTATGATGTCAACACATTATGATGTTACTGATAAAATGATCAGTCAGTCTGATGTCAACACATGATGTTACTGATAAAATGATCAGTCAGTCTGATGTCAACACATTATGATGTTACTGATAAA
>NZ_JAQRMS010000151.1 GCF_028599055.1 Candidatus Thioglobus sp. | reverse complement strand
GGGATTGAGCACTGGTCGAGACTATTAAACTGGTATTTGCTGCCTCTTCGCTGAGCGGCGCACAACATTAAGGAGTAAGAAGTCTCGGAATGATAATAATGTGTCGGAGAGGAGCGACATATCTACCCGCGGACTGTTGTTTCAGTGAGCTAGACCCTAATATTACCATCCAACTAAGCGGGGTGTTCTACTACAAAGTGGATAGCATCATCATCTCATTGAAATGTGCTTTGTTCTCGTCATGATACAACTGAAAATAGTTCATTTAGCATTAATCAACAATCACTCGACCACTGGCTTTTACAAACAGCATATGTTATTTAGAATCTACCCGGGTCTAATCGATTACCATCATTGTTTACAATTACTTACCGTATACGTAATTATGTCCTTGACTTTATTGAATGTCCTTCTGTGTCGATCTAATTTTAATTGGATGTTTCTTGTATCTTATCTTAATAGTTTTTGTAAGTACATCACCAAGGAAACAAATATTAAAAAAGATCAGCAAACATCTAATTTTAATTAGATAGCTCTTGTTTGTGATGGTAAATAAAGCCATTGCCATGGCAAATTTAGTAACTTATTTGACAAATTAGTTGGACTGTTTTGTCAGTTCCGTTGATGGTCTTTATTAATAAATCGTATTCGTCCTTATGTCAGTCATTGAATATTTGAATTGGTATTCTAATTTTATCATTGAAACTATGGGATACGACGAGGATTCTTTGTGACGCCAATCACGCAAAATGAAATATCCATAAGATAAGAACTGTACAGTGTAGTAGAAATATATATCCATAGCGTACGGATGGACCGATTACAGATAGACTTTAACCCAAAATATGTGTATGATGCATGTTGACCATGTGACAGGACGACAGACGACGGACAACATCTGTCATTTTTATGTATTGACGACACACACAAAATGTAGAATTGACTATTAGATATAAGATGATAATAAAAACTATGATTAAAATCCAATTGAACAAACAGGATAATGTGATGCTGAACCTTCGGGGAACAACTACGACAGAAGAACAATAAAGATGATGATTATGATAGTGTTTAACGGCACTGTCAGCAATGGATCAGTTGTCATGGTAACCAGTTTCATAAGTGATGGAATTCGGAGAATCCAGGAAAACGACTGACTGAACTAGTACATAATTTAGTATATACATATGTATCGAGTAGACCACACTACGGTCAGAAATCAGACTCGCACCTTTAGTGGTGGCAGGGCCATGATATTAATCAGTCTACGGTCAGAAATCATACTATCACCTTTAGTGGTGGCAGGGCCATGACATTAATCTGTCTACGGTCAGAAATCAGACTCCCACCTTTAGTGGTGGCAGGGCTATGACATTAATCAGTCTACGGTCAGAAATCAGACTCCCACCTTTAGTGGTGGCAGGGCCATGACATTAATCAGTCTACGATCAGAAATCAGACTCCCACCTTTAGTGGTGGCAGGGCCATGACATTAATCAGTCTGCGGTCAGAAATCAGACTCCCACCTTTAGTGGTGGCAGGGCCATGACATTAATCAGTCTACGGCCAGAAATCAGACTCCCACCTTTAGTGGTGGCAGTGCCATGGCATTAATTAGTCTACGGTCAGAAATCAGACTCCCACCTTTAGTGGTGGCAGGGCCATGACATTAATAAGTCTACGGTCAGAAATCAGACTCCCACCTTTAGTGGTGGCAGGGCCATGACATTAATCAGTCTACGGTCAGAAATCAGACTCCCACCTTTAGTGGTGGCAGGGCCATGACAGTAATCAGATTACGGTCAGAAATCAGACTCCCACCTTTAGTGGTGGCAGGGCCATGCCATTAATCAATCTACGGTCAGAAATCATACTCCCACCGTTAGTGGTGGCAGGGCCATGACATTAATCAGTCTACGGTCAGAAATCAGACTCCCACCTTTAGTGGTGGCAGTCTATGGTCAGAAATCAGACTCCCACCTCTAGTGTTGGCAGTCTACGGTCAGAAATCAGACTCCCACCTTTAGTGGTGGCATGGCCATGACATTAATAAGTCTAACTACCATATCATCGTGGCCATCACGACCCTTCTAATAAAATAGTATACAATATCTGCTATTAAAAACATTTTATAATACAGTAATTTTGACTCTTTGTCATGCTTTTAAATATTTTGTGTTCGCCAATGCAGTAATGATATTGGTGCACTGGTTTGAGTTAATTACATACTTTTAGATCACTGTATGCAAAATTAATTAAACAAATTTCTACTATTTTTCATTATATTTTATTTTATTTTTGTGTAATGTGCATCACTTTTGTACATGTAGTTACATAATCATTAATGCAAGGTGACAAATTTTAGTTTGGATTGCAAGTGGACTATTCATATTAATAAAATTATTGAAAAAGCGTCAAAACAATTAAATGTTCTACGAAAACTTAAGTTCAAGCTCGATCGTCAATATTTAGAAAGAATATACATAACGTTTATTCTCCCTATTTTGGAGTATTCTTGTGAGGTATGGGACAACTGTGGTCAGATGAATGCCAATCG
>NZ_JAQRMS010000150.1 GCF_028599055.1 Candidatus Thioglobus sp. | reverse complement strand
ACGAAATTTCAATAAGATTCGACAATTCATCAGTCATCCACTCACCACTAAACTCTGGAAATCTTAGCTGTGGCACTTTGAGTTTTGCTTTAAATGGAAAAAGAATTTTTTTGTTATTGATAATCTTTTGAAAATACGGCTCAACCCTGTTGATGTCCAATACATCTACTGTATAGGGCAGGTCTGATTCAGTAAAGTCATCTTTGAGCCTTGTGATGAGTTGCCTTGTGTCTATGTTTAGGCATTCTATTGCCAAATCTAAATCAGAATAATTTTGTGCGTTATTTTTTGCCCGAGAGCCAAACACCCATACTTTACAATCATTGGATAAATGATTTTCTAAAATATTCTGAACAATATGAAATTCTTGGGGCGTGATGTCAAAATTCAGTTTCATAATATGCTTCTAACTTCTCGTAAAAACCTTCAAGTTCTGCCAAAAAAATTGGGGTTTGTTGCACTATTTCAATAGCAACACTTTCATTATAGCCATGAGAAGTGGCGTTACGACTGTCTTTATAAATAACCCACTTATCCCAACTGTGTAATAACAATTCTTTTTTAGCGCCCAGTCTAATAATATCAGCAAGAGGCATACCGTCAATATCATCTTCGCCAATATTTTTTAAATGTCTACTTAACATTTTTTTTGATGAATCGTAGCAATATTCAAAACGCTGAATACAAGAATCTCTGACAAATTCATTGCTAGTGTCTTTTGCGTATTCATCAAGTGCTTTTTTAAGAGATTTTATGGCTTTTTTAAAATTAGTTAAGTCTAGCTGTTCATTCATATTGTTCTCCTAAAATGGTTTAGCAATACCCAGCTCATCACAGAAGCTGGCAATGGTGTTATCAGTATCAGCCATCTGCGCATCAATGGCTTTTAGTTCAGCAGATACCGCTCTCAAATCAATCGGTTCTTCCTCCTCAAAGGTATCTACATATCTTGGAATATTCAAATTGTAGTCATTCTCTTTAACTTCATCGAGTGAGGCAAGGTAAGAGTATTTATCGATGGTTTTACGACTCTTGAATGTGTCAATAATCTTAGCAACATTCTCATCGGTTAGAGTGTTCTGCGCTTTAACTTTCTCAAACTCATTCGAAGCATCAATGAATAAGATGTTACTACTGTCTTCCCGACACTTTTTAAACACCAAGATACAAGTTGGAATGCTTGTGCCGTAGAAGATATTAGCAGGCAAACCAATTACCGCATCGAGATAGTTTTTATCTTCAATTAAATACTTGCGAATATACCCTTCAGCCGCACCACGGAACAATACGCCGTGAGGCAGTACAATCGCCATTGTGCCGTTTTCATCAAGTTGGTGAATCATATGCTGAACAAAGGCAAAATCAGCCTTGGTTTTAGGTGCTAGCTTGCCATACTGAGAAAATCTATCGTCACTCATATGCAGCTCGTTCGCACTCCACTTGGCACTAAATGGCGGGTTAGCCACCACTGCTTCAAAGCGCTCGTCAATATGCTGAGGATGCTCTAAAGTGTCTTCTTGTTTAATATCAAACTTACGATAGTGAATATCGTGAAGAATCATATTCATTCGAGCAAGGTTGTAAGTGGTACGGTTTAGCTCCTGACCATAGAAGTTAGAGACATCATCCACCTCTTTAGCCACACGCAACAGTAACGAACCAGAGCCACACGTTGGGTCGTACACGCTTTTAAGTTTACTCTTGCCTGTGGTGACAATCTTAGCCAAGATTTTAGATACTTGTTGAGGCGTGTAGAACTCACCCGCTTTCTTGCCCGCACCCGCAGCAAACTGCCCAATTAGATACTCGTACGCATCACCCAGTACATCAGATTCTTTTGTTTCAAGGTCAAAGTTGATTTGGTCTAGGTGGAATAAAACCTTAGCAATTAGCGTATTTTTAGCTTCTTCAGTTCTACCGAGTTTGGTGGAGGTTAAATCCAAATCTTCAAACAAATGACCGAAGTCATCCTCAGACTCATAACCCATTGTGCTTTGTTCAACATTGCGCAGGATTTGCGTTAAGTCTTCAAGAATAAAGTTATCCGTGTCGCCATTACCACGCTTGGCAACTTCGCCAAACAACTCAGACGGCTTAAGGAAATAACCCAGCTTTTCAACCGACTCTTCTTTAATCGCATCAAGATACTCAGCGCCATCAGCATTGTTCTCATCAAGTGACAGGTAAGTAATACCGTCTTCAGCTAATAGCTTGTTGGCATAGCTCGCCATCTTCTCAGACAGATACTTGTAAAAGATAAACCCAAGGATGTAATCCCTAAACTCATCCGCATCCATCTTGCCACGCAACTCGTTGGCAATATCCCACAGCTTTTGTTCTAGTTTCTTTTTGTCTTCGTCGCCCATTATTGATTAAATTTTGAGTATTAATTTGGATTATTTTAACCCTCAACAATCGTCACATCTTCAAATATTACCCTAATCCAAATATAGAAATTGCTAAAATAGTGTTATCCCTTGCCCTATATGTGTTTGTAAAAAATATTAGCCCTCCTAGAGGGCTCCTCCCAGAGGACTGCTTGGTGTCGCTTGTGCTGTTTAGCGCTAG
>NZ_JAQRMS010000015.1 GCF_028599055.1 Candidatus Thioglobus sp. | reverse complement strand
GAACTTGATATTATGAATGACTACATCCATATCAGCCCCGAGAAGCAAATCGAACTCGGGCTAGACGAAGCCCAAATCAAACAATTTGACACCTATAAAAAAGGGTAGCGTCCCCCCTTTTTATTCAAAAAGAACATCATTACCTGCAGCAATCACCATTTCAGTGAGTTCACCCAAGGCATGCCATGACATTTTAATTTTCACACTGTCGGTCTTTTCTTTAGGGTTAACATCATAGAAAATAAAGTAATTATCTTCAATTGATACATTTGCATGTCCTAAAGAATTACGTATTCTACGAATAAACTCAATTGGTGCCTTTTCCCCTATTTCCTTGGCTTTTTCCCCTTTGTCTATTTTGATTTTATGATTAGAAAAAAGTGGCATTACTCTATTTGATAGAGCCTTCTTTGCTTTTTTGTTTTTGAAATATGACTCTCTTAACCATACGAGTGTTGAATATGCCATCGACAAAAATACCGTTTGATTAACTAAAGGGACCTTTTTTTGGTATCCATTAGCATTTTCGACTTCAGATATAACTTTATCAAGCCACTCATTACCAGGACGTTCAATGTCAAGGCGGGCAAGAATTCTGACCATCAACAGGCTATTTTTAGCATCGAGAAAGGCATTTTTATTCATTTGATTCGTAACTTTCCTTTTTGGGCATAACGGCGTGGCAATAACCCGCCTAGTAAATTTATTTAGAGTTTACTCTATTTTAAATTCCCTAGGTCGGGTTGATTGGCTGAAATGCACACAGACGGGCTGTTGGTTTTAGATGCGCAGTCGATTAAAGTTCAAGAAAAAGGTAAGTTGTTGATTCGTAATATTTGCATGGTGTTCGATGCGTATTTGGCCAGCAGTAAAACGCAATTTTCTAAAACGATTTAATAACTGCTAAGAAGGTTTTATCTCCATATTACTTTTTAGCATCTTGGGGGCTCAAGGGTGCCTCTACAAACCCTGATAAGATTTTGTAAGTTCTTATAAGTTTTTTAACAAGGCATAATTTTTCAAGTGATAGTTATTCATATTGCTGGAAAATTTAACACCGTTAAAAGACTTATAAGTCTTACCTTTCAGGACTTAGGAAAATTTCCATAAGCTTTGTAAAATTACTTAACCTATGAATAACTAGGTTTTCATAATTTGACTTCGCTTATAATAATTTTCCGTTGTCAAAAATTATCAGAGTTTATAGAGATGCCCTTGTACTAATTCTTCTCAGCTTTAAATAAAAAAGCCCTCATTTTCGTCGTCTGTCGGATTTTTAAATACCTCACCACTTTATAGCTGATGCGGTAAAATTTTTCTAAATTATAATCATTCATTTAACTGAATTAATATGTCAATGTCAGCGCTTGATGCCACTGCATCTTTTCAAAATTTAATTTTAAAATTACAAAATTTTTGGGCCTCAAAAGGCTGTACATTGCTACAACCTTTTGACATGGAAATGGGTGCAGGCACTTTTCATCCAGCAACTTTCTTACGCGCTATTGGCCCTGAGCCATGGAAATCAGCCTACGTGCAGCCGTCACGTCGTCCAACGGATGGTCGTTACGGTGAAAATCCAAATCGCTTGCAGCACTATTATCAATTTCAAGTAATACTTAAACCGTCTCCGAAAGATATCCAAGATTTATATTTAGAATCATTAGCAGAGATTGGTATTGATTTAACCAAACACGATGTGCGCTTTGTGGAAGATAATTGGGAATCGCCAACACTGGGCGCCTGGGGTTTGGGCTGGGAGATTTGGCTTAACGGCATGGAAGTGTCTCAATTTACGTATTTTCAACAAGTTGGTGGTTTGGCTTGTAAGCCAGTTGCGGGTGAGCTAACTTACGGCCTAGAGCGTCTTGCTATGTATCTACAAGGGGTTGATTCAGTATTTGATTTGGTCTGGACGAAAGGTGTTAGCTATGGCGATGTATTCCATCAAAATGAGGTGGAACAATCAAAATACAACTTTGAAATTGCCGATACCGATGTACTTTTCAAGCAGTTTGATGAGGCTGAATCCATGAACGAACAACTGATTGAACAAGCACTACCTTATCCTGCTTATGAGCAAGTCATGAAAGCTTCGCACTTATTTAACCTGCTTGATGCACGTCACGCCATTAGTGTGACAGATCGTGCTCGTTTTATTCGACGCGTACGTGCCATGAGTCAAAAAGTTGCACAAACTTATTACGACTCGCGTGAGGCACTAGGTTTTCCAATGGTGAAAGGCAACTAGCCTTAGATGCAAATCTTTTCCAAGATTTATCAAACCACTTTAAATTGGGCGCACAGCCGCTTTGCTGTTTATTGGTTATCTGTGGTTAGTTTTTTAGAATCTAGCGTATTGCCCTATCCGCCACCTGATGTTCTTTTAGCGCCTATGGCGTTAAAACAACCCAATAAAGCTTATTCCTTTGCCTCGATTGCAACCATTTTTTCTGTTTTGGGTGGATTGGCTGGCTACTTCCTTGGTGATATTCTATTAGATTTTTTACTAACCTATGAGTTAGTCAAGCCTGAATCAGTTGTGCTAATCAAAAGCTTTTTTGACGAATATGGTATTTGGGTGGTGGGTATCGCCGCCTTTAGCCCCATTCCTTACAAACTAGCCACGATTAGCGCTGGCAGTATGGCGATGCCAATACTGCCTTTTGTGGCGATTTCAATCGTTGCACGAGCTGCACGTTATTATTTGGTGGCTGGGTTAGTGCGAGCTTATGGCGATGCGTGTGACCAATGGTTACAAAAATATATTGATCGCCTAGGCTATGGGCTGATTGTTATTGTTATTCTTGGCGTTTGGTATGTGGATTAAATTACTTAGCATTGCACTTGTACTATCTTTAAGCGGTTGTTATTCTCAGTCGCCTAAGCGGGCTGTTATTGTTGTTGAAAAATCCTCCCAATTGGAAAACATTAATCACCAACGCCTAGAGGGAGCCACTATCCCTGAAAAAATTTCACGAATAACGGATAGTTCAGCAAAAAATAATAATAAAAAAACCGTTAAAAAAATAGCGAAAAAAACCACAAATTGGCGTATTCCAGTTAATGCCAAAGTTAGCCAAACGTTTAGCAAGCAAAAACCAGGAGTGGTGTTTGCCACGCATAATGGTCAAGCCATTCGTAGTATTCGAGATGGCAAAGTCGTCTATATTGGCGATAAAATAAAAAGTGATGGCACCATAATTATTATTCGTCATCCACTAGGATTTAGCAGTATTTATACACAAACCCAAGCATTACAAGCATCACTAGGAGATCAAGTTAAAAAAGGCGATGTGATTGCAAACACTAACGATCAGCCTTTTTACTTTGAAATGAAGAAGTTTGATCAAGCAATTAATCCGCTCAAATACTTAAAATAAGCGCTAAAATACAGCTTATGAATGATTTCTTACAAAACATGACACCTTACCAAGCCACAGGTATTTTATTTGCTGTGGCGTTAGTTGCTCATATTATCTTAGGCTTCATCTTGGCACAAGTAGCAAAGCACGCCGGACGAACCAAAAACCAGTTGGATGATCATCTAATTAAGGCCGCTTCCATGCCACTAAAAGTGCTGATTTGGTTTGGCTGGTTGTATTTTTCTATTAATGCTTTCAAAGATCAAATTCAAGCACTAACTATGGTTGTCGAATATATCGATATTACTCCAATCTTTATTATTACTTGGGGAATTGTTCGCGTTATATCAGGCGTTGAAACTTACTTAATCGAAAAAGAAAATAATGTTGACAATGATTCAGTTAGGCTTTTTTCCAGACTGATTAAAATTCTAATAGTAACTGCCATTCTATTGGGTGTTGCTCAGTTCTTAGGTTTCTCTATTTCTAGCTTACTCACCTTTGGTGGTGTGGGTGGTATTGTGATGGGTTTCGCCGCTAAAGATATGTTGTCAAATATTTTTGGCGGACTTATGTTGCAAATGGATAAACCGTTTTCAACGGGTGATTGGATTCGCTCTAGTGATTTTGAAGGTACGGTAGAGAAAATCGGCTGGCGCATGACACGGATTCGTACTTTTAGCAAGAATCCGGTTTATATCCCAAATTCAATCTTTGCCTCCATCCCAATCGAAACCCCATCACGCATGACTAATCGTCGCATTAAGGAAGTGGTGGGTATTCGTTATGACGATATTAAGCAAATGCCTGCAATTGTTGATGCGGTAGAAAACCTACTTAAAACACACAAAGATATTGATCAAAGCCAAGCGTTACGTGTTTACTTTAATTACTTTAATGCATCATCCATTGATTTTAATATCTACGCCTTTACCAATACCACCAGTAAAAGCGAGTATCAAAAAATTAAACAAGCTATCTTAATTGAGGTGGCTAATATTATTGAACAGCATCAGGCTGAAATCGCCTACCCAACACAAACGCTACACATCCAGCAAAACCCTGAATCGTAGCCGCAAGACTTAAAACATGAATAAACTACATATTCGCACATTTGGCTGTCAGATGAATGAGTACGACTCTGATCAAATGATCAACGTACTTAAGCACTCGCACAACTTAACACTAACAGATAGTGCTGATGAAGCTGATGTACTACTACTCAATACCTGCTCCATTCGTGAAAAAGCCCAGGAGAAATTATTTCATCAATTGGGGCGTTGGCGCAAACTCAAAGAAAAAAATCCTAATTTAGTGATTGGTGTGGGTGGTTGTGTTGCCTCTCAAGAAGGCGAGCTCATCTTAAAACGAGCCCCATATGTAGATATTATTTTCGGTCCACAAACCTTGCACCGCCTGCCAACCATGCTGAATGATGTACTGGGTAACAAACAAACCAGTATTGATATTTCATTCCCAGAAATTGAAAAATTTGATCATCTACCTGAGCCTGAGTCAAACGGTGTAAGTGCCTTTGTATCGATCATGGAAGGCTGTAGTAAATATTGTACGTTTTGCGTGGTACCTTACACTCGGGGTGAAGAAGTTTCCCGCCCTTTCAATGACGTAATTAAGGAAGTAGAAGTGCTAGCCAGCCAAGGGGTGCGTGAAGTTAATTTATTAGGCCAAAATGTTAATGCCTATCAAGGTGAAATGGATGATGGCACCATGGCCGACTTGGCGCTGCTGATTAATATTGTGGCGCAAATTGAAGGTATTGATCGCATTCGCTACACCACTTCACACCCCGTTGAATTTTCAGACTCGTTAATTGAAGCTTATGCTGAGGTGCCAGAATTGGTTTCGCATCTTCACCTACCTGTTCAAAGCGGTTCTGACAAAATATTAGGATTGATGAAACGTGGCCATATGGCCATCGAATACAAGTCTAAAATTAGAAAACTGCGTGAAATTCGCCCCGATATTTCCATATCAAGCGACTTTATTATTGGTTTCCCAGGTGAAAATGATCAAGATTTTAATGACACCATGAAGCTTATCAATGATATTGGTTTTGATAAATCCTTTAGCTTTATCTATTCAGCCCGTCCTGGCACACCAGCGGGTAATTTTGTAGATGATGTTGATATGCAAATTAAAAAAGACAGGCTTGCCCTGGTTCAAAAAACCATCGATGAATCCACTGAGGTCATTTCTAAATCCATGGTGGGTAGCACTCAAAAAGTGTTGGTTGAAAACAAAGCTCGAAAAGATGATAATTTATTTGGGCGAACTGAAAATATGCGCAATACGCATTTTAAGGGCGACGAATCACTCATTGGCCAAATTGTTGATGTGAAAATTACCGGCGCTCGTGGTAATTCTTTAGTAGGTGAGCTATGCACATAACCCTTGACGTTGATCATTCTGAACAGTTGGCTAGCGTTTGCGGCTCATTTGACCGTAATTTAGAATCTATCGCCAAAAGCCTAGATGTGGAAATTAATAACAAGGGTGAGGAATTTGTCATCCAAGGTGATAATAAGCACATGGCTGCTCGCGTATTGCAAGATTTAAGCTTATTGGCCAAAACTCAAACCATTAGTGCACATGATGTTGAAATGAGTATTAAAGCTTATACACATGACGATTTGCCAGATGAGTCAGTCAACATTAAAACCAAACGAAAATTTATTCATGTGCGTTCGCGCAATCAACAACACTACGTTAAAGCCATTAAAAAACAAGACTGTACGTTTGGCATTGGCCCTGCAGGAACAGGCAAAACTTATTTGGCTGTTGCACGTGCTGTTGAAGCATTGGAACGATCAGATGTTAGACGTATTGTGCTGGTGCGCCCTGCAGTTGAAGCTGGCGAAAAACTCGGATTTTTACCCGGTGATCTTACTGAAAAAGTTGATCCTTACCTACGCCCTATTTATGACGCTTTGTATGAAATGATGGGTTTTGAAAAAGTAGCAAAACTACTGGATAAAAATATTATTGAAGTAGCGCCACTGGCCTTTATGCGTGGTCGCACCCTAAATGAGTCTTTTATTATCTTAGATGAGGCACAAAATACCACCACTGAACAAATGAAAATGTTCTTAACCCGTATGGGCTTTGGCTCAAAGATGGTTATCACCGGTGATATTACTCAAATTGACTTAGCCAAGCCTAATCAATCAGGTCTACTTCACGCGATGAAAGTTTTAGAAAATGAGTCGAAAATTTCTTTTTGTCATTTTAGTTCGCGTGATGTTGTTAGACATAAATTAGTACAACGCATTGTTCAGGCGTACGAGATCTTTGAATAAACAAGAGAAAATCATTGTTGGTCTTTCTGGTGGCGTAGACTCCTCCGTTGCCACAATCATGCTATTAGAACAGGGTTATGAGGTAGAAGCGCTGTTTATGAAAAATTGGGATGAGGATGATAAAGACGGTTACTGTACTGCCGAGCAAGACTTATCTGATGCCCAAAAGGTAGCTGACAAACTCGGCGTTAAACTTCATACAAAAAATTTCTCAGCAGATTATTGGGATGATGTATTTGAAGACTTTCTGCAAGAGCACAAAAAAGGCAGAACACCTAATCCCGATGTGTTGTGCAATCAAAAAATAAAATTTAAGGTGTTTCTTGACTATGCACTGTCATTAGGAGCAGATAAAATTGCCACAGGGCACTATGCAAGAATCACCCAGCAAAACAATACTTATCAACTAAGAACAGGCTTGGATGATAACAAAGACCAAAGCTATTTCCTATATCTACTTGGCCAATATCAGCTTAGTAAAAGCTTATTTCCACTGGGTGAAATTAGCAAAACACGTGTACGGGAAATTGCCACAGAGCATGATCTAATTACAGCTGATAAAAAAGATTCAACCGGAATTTGTTTTATTGGTGAGCGTAATTTTTCCGAATTTTTAAAAACCTATCTACCCAATCAACCTGGCAATATGGTTGATGAGCATGGGCAAGTTATTAAGCAACATCAAGGCTTGGCTTTTTATACCATTGGCCAACGAAAAGGCCTAGAGATTGGTGGCGGCTTTAGTGATTCGCCAGAGCCCTGGTTTGTGGCTGACAAACGCGTTGATACTAATGAACTGTTAGTTGTTCAGGGTGATCACCCTTTGTTGTATCACAACAAACTAAGCACTTCAAAAAATCACTGGATTGATAAAAAACCCAATCTACCCTTAACCTGTCAGGCTAAAATTCGTTATCGACAAGCTTCTCAGGATTGTAAAATAATCCCAAAAAATAACCAAATTGAAGTAATTTTTGACCAACCACAAAGAGCTATAACACCAGGGCAATCTATCGTTTTTTATCAAGATGATGTTTGCTTAGGCGGTGCAATTATCGAGCAAAGAAATAATGAATAACCTAAATAATCAAATTTTGGCACTGGCTGGTGTTCTGCAAAGTGCCACACTAGTTGATCAACTTGCCTCTAGTGGTAGCTGTGACACAAAAGGTTCTAGTGCCAGTTTAGCCAGCATCTTATCAACCAGCACCAAAGTTGAAGAGGTGTTTGATGCCCAGTCTCAATTGTCTATTGGCATGAAAGCTTTAAGAATTGCCTTAGGTAAGCAAACAAAGTCTATACAAACTGTTGTCTTCTACGCCTTGTCATTAATAAATCTTGAAAAAAAATTAATGAAGAACCCGGCACTATTAGACACCATTACCACTGAAATTAACGCACTCAATAAACAAGATTTTTTTGAAATTACTCATGGCAACTCTATTGCCAGATTAGGTGAATTATATAAAAATACCTTGGGCGAACTCAATCCAAGAATTATGGTTAAAGGAGAGCAGACGTATCTATCTAATACACGTACTGCTAATCATATTAGGGCTTTGTTGCTATCTGGTATACGCGCTGTGTCTTTATGGAAGTCTCAAGGTGGCAAAACTTGGCATTTAATTGTTAACAAACGCAAAATGCTAGCTGCGATTGATACACTTGATAAGCCCATTTATTTAGTAAAAGATTAACCAATAACTATTGTGATTTAAATTTTAAATTGCCACTAGACTTTTACCCACTAAGACTTTATAATTACGCCTTTAAATATTTAACACTCAAATAACAAGATGGCTAATTCAGCAGGTTCAAAAAAACGCGCAAGACAAGCAACAAAACGCAACAAGCACAATTCACAAATTCGCGCTAAAGTTCGCACATTTATCAAGAAGGTAACTTACGCATTAGAAGCTGGCAACAAAGAAGAAGCTCAAGGTGGTTTTGGTGCAATGCAAAAAATGATTGACCAAGCAGTTAGCAAAGGTTTAATGAATAAAAACCAAGCAGCTAGAAAAAAGTCTCGTCTTAATACACAGATCAAAGCACTCTAATTTAAATAGTTAGTTTGCTATAATAAGGCCCTCTTTTGAGGGCTTTTTTTATACCTGTATGACATCAATCAACGAAGACGATAAACAATTATTCAGATCCACAATTGATGCCAATGCGCCGATTGATAAAGATGCTGGTGCTCGCACTACCAATCAGGTCAACCTACCTGCATTCACAGCTTATAGTTATATCACCGAAGCTCGATTAAACGGCTCAGAAATAGTGAGTTATGCAAAAAACGGCCTTTCTCCCAAACTGATTAAAAAAATGAAGCGTGGCGATATTGATTACACAGCGACACTAGACCTTCATGGGCAAATAGTTACTGAGGCTTGTGAGTCTATGAGTCAATTCATGCATCATCATCAGCATGAGCCATTTATCCAGATTATTCACGGAAAAGGCTATCACAGTGAAAATGGCATGAGCATTTTAAAAACTCAAGTGGTTAGTTTTCTTAATCAGCATCCACAAGTAATCGCTTTTAATTCGTGCCCTGATAAAGATGGTGGCAGTGGTGCTGTTTTTGCACTACTTAAACAATAGCCCATGTTTAATTTAGACGAAATTTACACGGTCTCTGATTTTTTATCGTTGTGCAATAAAACCGTTGAAGACAATATTCCCACTTGCTGGTTGCAAGGTGAAATTTCTAATCTAGCCCGCCCTGCGTCTGGGCATTGGTATTTTTCTTTAAAAGATAACAAAGGACAAATTCGTTGCGCCCTATTTAGGCTTAATCAGCGTAATATTAAATTTACCCCTGAAAATGGCCTGGAAGTTTTGGTGCGAGCTGCGCCAACTTTGTACGAAGCCAGGGGTGATTTTCAACTAATTATTCAGCATGTTGAGCCAGTCGGTGTGGGTAATTTAAATTTGGCTTTTGAACAACTTAAAAACAAACTCTCAGCTGAAGGCTTGTTTGATTTGGCCCGCAAGAAACCACTTCCTAAACAAGTTCAAACCATTGGTGTTGTCTCATCTTCAACAGGTGCAGTCATTCAAGATATTATCCGAGTATTACATAAACGCTATCCGTTTGCTGATATTTTATTATTTGATACACCCGTACAAGGAGATGGCGCGGCTGAAAAAATTATTCAAGCGTTGTTAGCAGCTGATCACGATAGTCGATGCGACGTTATTATTTTAGCCAGGGGTGGTGGCTCACTAGAAGACTTATGGAATTTCAATGAAGAGTCATTAGCTCGAACCATTGTTAGCATTAACACGCCAGTGATTAGTGCTGTGGGTCACGAAACCGACACCACCATGGTGGATTTTGTCTCTGATGTACGCGCACCCACACCTAGTGCGGCCGCCATGATGGCCACCCCTGACCGATTGGAATTATTATCTCAACTAGAGAAACATTTCAAAGCGCTACAACAATGCGCCTCACAGTACCAACAGCAGCAGCAAGCACAACTTGAGCAATTACGCCTGCGAATTGTCACTCCAGACAAGATTATTAATTTACTTTCTCAACAATTAGATTATCTATCTTATCGATTAAATGCTAGCGCAACACTTAAAACTAACCAGCTTGAATCCCGGCTAAGCACCCTATTTTCTAAATTAAAACAGCATTCACCTAGCGCGCGTATTCAACAAGCTATTACTCTAAATAAAGTATCAGCTAATCAGCTTGATCAGCACATGAGTCGACTACTTGAACATAATTCAAACGCACTTTCTGAGCTAAATAAGCGACTCATGCAGGCCACACAACAACATGTCTCCCAATATAAAAATAGCTTGGCCAATCATGCTAATGCTTTAGGGCACTTATCGCCACTCAGTACTTTGTCTAGAGGTTACAGCATCACCACCAATGAACAAAATAACGTGTTAACATCCGTTAATCAAGTAAGTCCTAAACAGCTTATTACCACACGACTAACAGATGGCACTATCGTCACCAAGGTTGAAAAAATTGAAACACATTAAATATTTACTGCTACTCATTCCTTTTAATGCACTAGCCATATTGAGCGTGGCCAATACGCCAATTCCAGGCGGTATTGCTGTGATTGATTTTCAAACTAATCACGCTAATCCTAGCGCTTATTACAGCAAAGTTCCGGTGTACGTGCAACACATAAACGATACCCACTGGCAAGCGTTGGTTGGCATTCCACTCTTAGCTAAAATTGGTCAAAAACAACTTACCATCAAGGACTTTTCTGAGCGCCATGTGAATTTTGATATTTCTGATCATGGCTACCAAGAACAACACATTACCCTAACTGGAAAAAAGAAAAAATACGTCAATCCAAATCTTGCTCACATGGATAGAATTAAACGCGAGCGCCCTATCTTATCTAAGGCTAGGCAAACATTTTCTAATGAACAACTATCCAATACAAACCTTATTCGCCCTGTTGACGGCGTTATGACCAGTCCTTTTGGATTTAAACGTTTTTACAATGGACAGGCCAGGCGCCCACACACCGGTGTTGATTATGCGGGTGATATTGGTACTGAGATTAAAGCGGCGGCGGCTGGGCGAGTGATTATCAGTGACAACTTCTTTTTTAACGGGAATGCTGTTTTTATCGACCATGGGCAAGGATTGATTAGTGTTTATATTCATCTCAATAAACGATTGGTCGAACCAGGGCAACTACTCGCACAGGGAGAAGTTATTGGTACCATCGGTCAAACTGGTCGAGCCACCGGACCACATTTGCATTTTGGTGTCTATCTAAATCAAACCGTCGTTAATCCTAACTTATTATTTAATCATGAAATCTAATGTTTCTTTGCTGCGCCGATTAGGTGCAATCATTTATGACGCCTTTCTAGCCTTTTCATTGGTATTTTTTGTTGGTATGATTGTTATCGCTATTTTTGACGATATTGGTAATGCCTTTTTATACTTAATCACCCTGCCAACAGTGTATTTATACTTTGCACTATCTTGGGTAAAAGGCAGGCAAACAATTGGCATGAAAGCTTGGAAATTTCAAGTGATCCAACACAATCAGCAAAATATTACCCATTCACAGGCCTTTGTTAGATTTACACTAGGGTTGGCTTCATTTTCAGTATTTGGACTCGGGTTTATTTATCAATTATTCAATAAAGATAATTTAAGTTGGCACGACAAGCTTTCCAACACTTTATTGATAAAAAATTGATTTACATCAATAAAGTAAAAAATATCTGTGATATAATAATTTCAATTAATTTTATACAAGGGAGATAACATGAGCGCAACAGTAGATAACAGCGGTGTAAGAGGCAACATCTTAATGATTGGAACTTTGGCAGTAACACTTGTCGTGCCACTTGCATTAATTCTTTTGTCATACACTGAAGTAATTTCTGGTACAGCTCAATATATTGCTGCCCTTGCCGTTATTTTTTCTACCATCTATATCATTGGTGGCGCTATTTGGATGTTTTCGCAAGATGCTAAAGATGGTAAAAATCTTGCAGATGGTTAAACTTTAGCCACTAGCTTGAAAATCAAGCCGCATTTACGCCAAACTCAACGGCGTTATCAAAAGCCAAATAGTTTATTTGGCTTTTTTTATCGCTATTGGATTAGTATCATTCTGATGGTTGTTTTAGTCAGCCTATTTCGTCAGAATTTTATTAGTAACAACTTTCCATTTGACGTTTACAACAAACAATCCACCTTAGATCAGCAGATTTCTCAAAATCAACAGTTATCCCTTGAAAATCAACAGTTGCGTCTAGAGCTAGCGGCAAAATCAGATCAAAAATTAGAAATTTTAGAATCAATAGCTCGTCAAAAATTTGGTCTTATTAAATCGGGTGAGCGATACTACCAAATCAGCACTTCTACACCAGAATAAACCTTTCTTAAGGGTGCTTATTGCTTGGGTATAATAAAATTTACTCTAATTAACAACTGTGTTTTATGTCAACTGATCAATGCTATCTTGTTATACCTGCTAGTGGCATTGGATCGCGCATGAAGGCAGAGGTTGCCAAACAATATCTAATGTTAGATAACGGACTAAGTGTCCTAGATCAAACTCTGAAAACTTTATTGGCAATCGAAAGTATCAAAGGTTGCGTTATTGCATTGGCCACTAATGACCAATCGTTCCAACACTCACCTTTTAATACCCATGAAAAATTATTAGCAATCGCCACAGGGGGTGAGCAGCGCCATCATTCTGTTATTAATGCGCTGAATGACCTAAAACCACATGTTAAAGACTCTGACTGGGTGCTGGTACACGACGCTGCACGACCTTGCGTTAGCCTTCATGACATCAAACGATTAATCGAACAAGTAACACAGACGGATACAGGTGGCTTGCTAGCTACCAAAGTGGTTGACACCATCAAGCTGGGAGATCAAAACTTAACCAAAAGCACTGTTGATCGAAGTAATCTTTGGCAGGCGCAAACACCTCAAATGTATCGATTTGGTACACTGCTCAATGCGTTGATAACAGCCGATGCCGACAACATCAATATTACCGATGAGGCTAGCGCCATGGAATACATAGGGCTGCAATCACTCTTAGTTGAGTCTTCTAAGCAAAACCTTAAGATAACCACACCCGAAGACTTGGCGCTAGCAAATTTTTATTTAAAAACCAATCTAAGCTGATGAAATTTAAAACCGGACTTGGGCAAGACTCACACGCATTTGAAGCTAATAATAAACCACTACTATTAGCTGGCGTGGATTTTCATCATGAGCAGGGCTTGCGAGCCAATAGCGATGGTGATGTGCTACTACATGCGCTCACCAATGCCATCTCATCATTAACCGGGGTTAATATATTAGGCGCGCGGGCTGACGAGTTATGCCAACAAGGCGTAACTGATAGTAAAGAATATTTAAAACTAGCTCTGGCTGAACTCAACAATCTCGAGATACAGCATGTCGCTATCTCTATTGAATGCTTGGTACCAAAAATTTCTCCAAAAATTGATCAGATAAAAACCAGTATTGCAAAGCTGCTCAACTTAAAAACCAGTGATGTTGGCGTCACCGCCACTACGGGCGAAGGGCTCACGGCTTTTGGACAAGGCAAGGGAATTCAAGTCATTTGCATCGTCAGCGCTATTCAAGCATGAAAGATTTAAGACAAGTCTCCAAATCTAAAATTAGTAAAATTCATTTTATTGGTATTGGTGGCTCTGGTATGAGCGGTATTGCCGAAGTGCTGCATAATCTGGGCTATCAAATTTCTGGCTCTGATATTGCTAAAAATAAGATCACCGAACGCTTGGAAAGCATGGGTTGTAAAATTCACTACCAACACCATAAAGATCAAATAAGCAATGTTCAAGCGGTGGTTGTTTCTAGCGCCATTGATCCACAGAATGTTGAGCTAGTTGCAGCGCAACAACAGCACATTCCTATTGTGCCTAGAGCAGAAATGCTGGCAGAAATTATGCGCTTTCGATTTGGTATTGCAGTGGCAGGCACACATGGAAAGACCACGACAACCAGTATTATTACTCACATTTTAAATCGTGCGCAATTAGATCCTACTTATATCATCGGCGGCATTCTAAACTCTAGCGGCATTAATGCAAAATTAGGCGAAAGCGACTATCTGATTGCTGAGGCGGACGAATCAGATGGTTCTTTCTTACACTTGCAACCCATGCTTAGTGTAATCACCAATATTGATGAAGATCATATGGCGACCTACAACAACGATTTTCAGCAACTAAAAGATGCTTTTGTTAGCTTTACTTCAAACCTACCTTTTTACGGCACCTGCCTTGTTTGCTCAGACGACGATGGCGTCGGCGCGATTATCAATGACATTCATCGCAGCGTAGTCAGCTATGGTATTAGCTCAAATGCTGACATACGCGCAACCAACATTACCCAAGTTGGTATGCAAATGCATTTTGACGTAAGCTGTACTCACAGCAATGCATTTTACAAACAGCCTTTCTCAGTCCAGCTAAACTTAATTGGCCAACACAACATTCTAAATACATTAGCTGCTATTGGCATTTGTTGTGAGCTTGAAATTGAGGTTGGCATTATTCAATCTGCCTTGAGTGATTTCACTGGTGTCGCCCGAAGGTTAGACTACCATCAACAATTAACCATCAACCATCAGGCCATTGATCTGTTTGATGATTATGGTCATCATCCTGTTGAGATTAACGCAATTTTCAACTCATTAAAAAATACTTATCCTGATAAACGCTTAGTGGTTATTTTCCAGCCACATCGCTATTCCAGAACCAGAGATTTATTTGATGACTTTGCACGCAGCTTATCGGATGCAGACGGCTTAATTTTGTTAGATATCTATCCCGCTAGTGAACAGCCTATTGCTCACATTAGCAGCTCAACATTAGCAGAAGCAATTCGCTTGCGCTCCTCTTTGGATCCGGTTGTTATTAAAGAAGCTCAAGAGGTGATTGACGTTTTGCCTAATGTTATCGGTCAAAACGATGTATTGCTTACCCTGGGTGCAGGTGATATTCACACCCTGCCCGGCTTATTAAAAACGCACTACAGCTAAATCCTACCGTGTTGAAGCATAATGAACCAATGGCCTCACACTGCTCTTTGCGTAGCGGTGGACTTGCTCAAGATTTTTTCACACCAAATAGCATTCAAGCATTAGCTGATTTTTTATCCACCAATACACAGCCTGTTGTTTTTGTTGGCCTGGGTAGTAATCTACTCATTCGTGATCAAGGCTTTAATGGGGTTGTTGTTAAGCTTACTCAGCTCAACGCTCTATCAATTAACCAATCCACTATTAGCGTTAGTGCAGGCACAACATTAGCCAAACTATCGCGCTTTATTCACTCTCAACATCAATATGGTGGAGAGTTTTTAAGCGCAATTCCAGGCACTGTTGGTGGTGCATTAGCCATGAATGCTGGTGCTTTTGGATCAGAATTTTGGCAATACGTTGTGCAAGTGCAAACCATGAATTCATCTGGTGAGACATTTTGGCGCTCGGTTGATGAATTCAACATTAGCTACCGACAAGTAACACCAAAACACGCTGATGAATTTTTTGTCACCGCCAAACTGGCTTTTAACACTGAAAAATCTGATCAAGATGTTAAACAATTGCTACTCAAAAGAAACGCCTCGCAACCGATTGGCTTACCTAGCTGTGGCAGTGTGTTTAAAAATCCACCTGGTCAATATGCCGCAGAGCTTATTGAGCAAGCCAACCTTAAAGGGTATTGCATTGGTGGCGCTTGTGTTTCTAACAAGCATGCCAATTTCATCATTAATCAAAACAAAGCAACGGCCAGTGATATTGAAAACCTCATTACTCACATTCAACAAACCGTAAAATCTAAGTTTAATATTAACTTGGAAACTGAATTAATAATTATATGATTGCTGTATTAATGGGTGGCAACTCAGCCGAACGATCGGTGTCATTAAAAAGTGGTGAAGCAGTTTATCAAGCCTTAACCAATCAACATATCCCCTGCTTTAAGTTTGACTGGCAAGGTGATAATCTTGATCAACTTTGGCAAACTACCTTTGATCTAGCCTTTATCGTTCTACATGGTCGTGGTGGCGAAGACGGCTTCATTCAACAACAGCTAGAAAGTCGAAACATTGCCTACACCGGCTCTAATGCGAGTGCCAGCGCACAAGGTATGAACAAACACTTAAGTAAACAGTTTTGGGCAACTGCCAGCTTGCCACTTGCCAGCTCTGCCTTAGCCATTAAAAACAACCCCGTCCCTTTGATTAACTTCCCACTTCCTTGGGCAGTAAAACCAGTGTGTGAAGGATCTAGCATTGGTATTAGTAAGGTAAGTGAGCACAGTCAATTGACCAATGCACTCGAATTAGCCTGGCAATATGACAATCAAGTGTTAATTGAGCAATGGATTGAGGGCGATGAATATACCGTGGCTATTTTGGGCGACAAAACCTTGCCGGTAATTAAGATTGTCTCCGATCAAGATTTCTATAATTATGAGTCCAAATATCATTCCAACACCACTCAATACCTCTGCCCTTGCGGCTTAGATGCCGAAGCAGAACGCCACCTGCAAACACTAGCCCTTAAAGCATTCAAGACCATTGGTGCATCGGGCTGGGGCAGGGTAGATTTTATTATGGATAAAAACAACCAGCCTTTTTTGCTCGAGATTAATACAGTGCCGGGTATGACTTCTCACTCTTTGGTGCCCATGGCCGCTGAAGCAGCTCATATCGATTTTAACCAACTCGTTAAACAAATAGCGAATGAAGTTTAAAAAACGTAATAGACGTAGACGCTCAGCGCGTCAACTCATTAAGCATTGGATTAAACCAATACTATTGATAACCTTGATCGCTTTAATTGCTTGGGGCTGGAAACACTATAATCCTACCAACTTACTTAAGGTAGCATTAAACTGGTCTATTGATCATCCTGAGCTTGTCTCTCAAACTACCTTAGAGCAGCAAATAAAACCTTTGGTGGTAGAGTTACATCAATTAGATTTACCCAACATTAAACAAACACTTGAACAGCAACCTTGGGTGTTAACTGCACAAGTAAAGCGCTCATTGTTGGATGTTATCGACATACATATTACCACCCATCAAGTGGCAACCCATTGGCAAAATATTGATTGTACACCCCCAAAAGCCACTAATTGCCAAGGCTATATCACCCAACAAGGTGAGTTAATTAAACCGACAAATTTATTCTATCATCAGTCAGAGAGTGCAGAGAGTGCAGAGAGTGCGGAAAATTTCATTGAACTTCGCTCTGCTGATAAGACTGAAAATGCCAAATCTTTATATGCAG
>NZ_JAQRMS010000149.1 GCF_028599055.1 Candidatus Thioglobus sp. | reverse complement strand
TTAACCGTACCAACATTTTGACACAGCACACCATGCTCAGATGCATACCCACCCGATGGAATCTCTATGTCCAATAGCGCTTTAATCAGTAATTTTTCAGCGCCTGAGGTATATTTTGTCGGAATTTGCTCAATACTAATTCGATCATTAAAGTTATACATTAATAACGAATTAAGCGCCTCTGGCTTGTCATCTTCAATGGCAACAATGGCTTTTTTAGCGCCACAAGCATGCAGTAGCACCTCAATGCCACGAATAATTTCACGTGGATACTCTTGCATTAATGAATCATCACACATAATGCCGGGTTCGCATTCTGTGGCATTAATAATCAATGTGTGTGCACCTTGTGCATTAGTGATTTTGGCATGTGTTGGAAATCCAGCGCCACCCATGCCCACAATACCGGCTTCACGAATTCGTTGGAGTACTTTATCAGGCGTACAATTTAAAAACTCTTTATCGCACTTTTCTATCTCAATCCATTCATCCTTGCCATCTGAATCAATCACAATGCACTTAGCATTAATGCCTGACGGATGAGGAATCGGGCGCATTTCAATCGCAGCAATAACACCTGAAATTGAAGCGTGTACATTGATAGGAAATTTCCCGGTTGTTTGGGCAATAACTTGACCCGTTAACACTCGCTCACCAATCTCAACACAAGGTTTTGCCTCGCCACCAACGCGCTGTTGTAACAATAATACAGCCTGTTTTGGTGGTGGTACTTGTCTAATTTCTGGTTTTTCTACCGGATAAGGATTGGGGATATGTACGCCACCTTTAAATGCGAATTTAGCCATGAGCAATCTCCTGCAAATCTGGCACATAAGACCCTAAGGTTGGTATTAGCTCTTTGACATAAATACAATCCACTGGACAAACTGGAATGCACAAATCACAACCCGTACACTCTCTAGCAATAACTGTTGTCATCACCTTAGAAGAGCCAACAAAGGCATCCACAGGGCATGCTTGAATACATAAGGTGCAGCCAATACACAACTTTTCATCAACATAAACCACATGATCAGGTTTGGTTTCACCATGCTCGGCATTTAATTCAAGTGGCTCCACATCTAACAATTCCGCTAACGCATCAGCACCCTCTTGGCCGCCTGGCGGACATTGATTAATTTGAGCCTCTCCTTTTGCCAACGCCTGTGCATAAGGGCGACACCCAGGAAAATCACATTGACCGCATTGAGTTTGCGGCAAAATGCTGTCGATTTGATCCACCAAAGGATTGCCATCCACCTTAAAACGAATGGCTGCATAGCCCAGCACTAGACCTAGGGCTAGTGTGAGCAATGAGAAAATAACAACCGATTCAAACACTAGGCGAGTCCAATAAAGCCCATAAACGCCATTGACATCAATCCTGCGGTAATCAATGCAATGGGTGCACCTTTAAAGGCGGCGGGCACATCTGCCGCATCAATACGCTCTCTAATAGCAGAAAATAACACCAGCACAAACGAAAAGCCAATGGCTGCACCAAAGCCATAAACAGCCGAAGCTAAAAATCCATTATCCTGATTAACATTCAACAAGGCCACACCTAATACTGCACAATTTGTTGTGATTAGTGGCAGAAAAACACCCAAGGATTGATGCAGTACTGGCGAGGTTTTGTTAACAACCAATTCTGTAAAGCCAACCACGCCCGCAATGGTCACAATAAAAGCAATGGTTCTTAAATATGCCATATCAAAAGGGATCAAAATATAGGTATTAATTAAATAACTAGAAATGCTTGCTAATGTTAATACAAAAGTGGTGGCAAACCCCATGCCAATGGCAGTTTCAACTTTTTTAGAAACTCCCATAAATGGACACAAACCCAAAAATTTTACCAAGACGAAATTGTTCACCAAAATCGTGCTGACTAAAATTAAAACATATTCATTCATAACGCTGATTTTAACTCAAAATCACTTTCAATAATCCAAATGAACTAATCAGCAACAAGGCACTACCTACCCATTTTTTAAACAGTTGGTCATTTTCAATAATTTTTTGATGTGCTTTAATACCAATAACATGGCCTACAGCCGCAATTGGAATGAGTGCTAGTGAAAATTGCCAGTCAATCATCACACCCATGGCGATAAACGTAATCATCTTAATACTAACCAACAAGAACCAAAGTACAAATAAGGTATTACGCAAATATTCTTTAGCCACATGACGCATGTAAACAGCCACGATTAATGGCGCACCAGTCAGTGATGTGCCAGCCACGTAGCCGCCGACAATCAATAAAAACTTATCTACCCAAGGTTTATGCGAGGTTATTTTATGATCAAAAACCCAAGTAATCGCATAAAAAATCGTGATTGAATATATAAACACAACCACCATCACATCGGGCAAACTTAATAAACCAGCCACACCAATGAGCGTCGGCGGAATGATCCATAATAATGAATGCCTTAAATATTGCCAATCAACCTTTTTGATTGATTTAAATAATGTTAACGAGGAGAAAAACAGAAGATGCAAGCCGATAATCGGCAACCAATAAACTGGACTACCGCCCAATAACAGCATCAAAGGCAAACCAAGTGCCGCACC
>NZ_JAQRMS010000148.1 GCF_028599055.1 Candidatus Thioglobus sp. | reverse complement strand
CAATTACTGGTAAGTTAGTTATATCTTAATCTGGCTTGTTCTGGTCCTACAAACAATTTTCCAAGAAGATTTGTTCTTGTCTTAAAATCGGAAAATATAAAATTCATATTACACCTTTATCCAAAAAGTAATGGTTTTTAACCTACTGATTCTACGGTACCTACATAGAAAGTAGTGAATTAACAACGAACATTCATTGGCCCAGCTATCATTTTTGTTGTCATCTATTTTTGTGATAGTATGTGGTCTTTTGTGCAGATTGTATCGTTTGTTTATATGTGTTTATATGATTGATTGATTGATGATTGATGTTTGGTGTTTTAGCACCACTTTCAACCCGGAGAGAACCACCGACCATGGGCAAGCAACTGGTAAACTTTATCATGTGCGGCTGCGAGTCGAGTGCACCCTTTTTGTAATTTACAAAGCGGGCTTGAACCCACGCCGTATTGGTGATAGGCTTGCATGAGTTGTTAGATCCAGCGACCTAACTCATTGAGCCACCCGGGCCCCTCGTTTGCTTATATATGCAAATCATAATTATATTGTTGATTATTCAATCTCCATTGGTTTTTTTCTTTTTAAATTAAATGTCTGGAAAGGATATGTTTATGAAATGTATATCGTTGATACGGATTACAAAGGGCTCGACCTATCCATTTGATATGGCTTTTTAATTTTCCGCCATGCTTTATTAATTTTCACATATGTCAATGAAAATAAACAAATATCACATCACAAATTGTATTTTATTTTTTCTCCAATGTAGGAATGGAAGCATCAGGTATCCATGAAATGATACACAACTCTATAATGAGAACTGACATAGATATCAGACGTGACCTTTATAATAACATTGTGTTGTCTGGAGGATCTACCATGTATCCAGGTTGGTATTCAAACTCATATTTCAAATTCAATCGTAACTACTCGGGAATTTCCGCTATGTAGCTTCAGTGTAGCGAGAATGGGCGAATAGTTACGATTGATTTCAAATTAAAACAAATAAATTTGCGGGAAAATACATAAAAAAACGTCATAATCTAAACTTAGTGTACACGATGCGCATCTGAAATAACTTTTATCAGATATGTAAAACATCATAGTGTCCTGTGAAATTGTGTTCGATTGTGTTATATTTGTAATGAATAACCTTATACAGACCGAACGAAGTCATCGCTGTGCTTTATTCCGTCCTCGGACTTTATCATAGGAGACAATTGTAAGGGCGGACACTATTTCACGGCGGACACTATTTAATGTTACAGATACACTCAAAATAAAAAGATTGGAAAGCCAAATAACGTTAAAATCATTTGGATGAGTAACACAGAAAAAAGAATTTGAATTTGAATTTTGTTGTGTAACGTCACATTCAGCAATATTTCAGCTATATCATGGCGACCAGGTTTAGTGGTGGAGGAAGCCGGAATACCCGGAAAGAACAACCGAATCTGGGCAAGCAACTGGTAAACTTTATCACAGGCGGCTGCGAGTCGAGTGCACCCTTAGATAAAAGATGTAGTGCTGGTGCTCTAGCTAAGACAAATGTCAATGGTGTTTTTGTTGACTCCATGTATTTATTTTAAAGTAAATGTATTTCATTCTATTTATAGGTATCGCTGATCGTTTAAAGAAAGAACTAGATGCCATTATACCTAATACGATGAAGACGAAAATCATCGCTCCACCAGAGAGAAAATACTCTGTATGGATTGGTGGATCTATTCTAGGATCTTTATCATCATTTTCAAATATGTGGATTTCAAAGCAGGAATATGACGAATGTGGACCTTCAATAGTACACAGGAAATGTTTCTAAATGATATTTAGATATTTGTAAATCTCTTGTAATTGTGCAATATGATACAACTTGTCTTTCGTATGTATAAGCTCAATCATAACTACTCGGGCATTTCCACTATGTAACTAGTAGTTACGATTGGTATAAGCCAGCTGTTATATTGATTACTACCGTGATATGGATCAACCAGTGGATATGTATTTTTTTTCTTTACATTTCGACATATATGACTGTTGTTTCAGTGCTGGTTGGTTCAGCCAAGACTAATTGACGTTTATATAACTTTTTGGAGAAAAATGAAAGATTTTAAATTTGTCTTTCGTTTTCAGCAATTCCCAACAGGGAATTCACAATTTTGTTAGGTGTAACAAAAAATTGTAAGATAAAGATATGGTAGATTTAATCTTCTATACATACTGTACATATGTACATACTAGTACGTCCTATTGTGTTTTAGAAGCCAATCGAGTTGTTCGTGTGATTGTGGATTAGGCATTTATCACCCATCACTGTTTAAGTTCATTGTAAATATTTTCATAAATATTTTGTTATTTTTGTTATCAGATTGTATAAATTTGTTATTTATTATTAAACTTGAAATATATAAAAACTGTTTTTAGTATATATATTTATTCTATAATTGTGAAACATACCAGATTCAATAAAGTAGATAACAGTAGCTACCCTATATTACACACCAGACCACCAACTCCACACCATCACCACCACCACTAACTCATCCAACCGTCAACACAAAAAACGCCACAGACAAACAGG
>NZ_JAQRMS010000147.1 GCF_028599055.1 Candidatus Thioglobus sp. | reverse complement strand
GCCAAAAATAGAAGAAATTAGTTCTAGGAAGAATATATTTAATCCAGCAGAGGGTTTCCTTCCCAACGTTGTGTCCGAGATTGTAACACAAGTTTTGATAGCTACAGTTCTGTATTACAATATGTCAGCATGTAGTCTTATGAAACTGTAAACGCAAAATTACATTTCAAAAAACTAATCTTGAACTTTTTAAATTTGAACACCAGCTCAAACAAATAAAAAACCCATAAAATACCACATTGTCAGAACAGACAGAATTTCAAAAATAGAAATCGTAGAAAGATGGCAGAACTAGTATAGGATAAAAAAACTGTCCTCTTAGTAAGTTATCATGCGATTGATCGTGCACTTGCTTTCTGAATGCGAGTAAAAGCCGATCGACTCTTGTATACATTGAACAACAAGCATTTTTATAAAGAACATCCTTATTGTTTTACGTTGGTATGGAACATAATTACATGTATTATAATGAGTTCTAAACGACAAAGTTCACAGACACAGCTCGATACTTTAATTTCACCTTTGTTTATACAGATAATGCCTTGTCCATAACACCCCCAAATTACATCACTCCCTCCTAGAGGGTGTACCGGGGGTAGAATACCACTAGTCCTCTAAAAGGGGTCAACCCTGGGGTATAGAAATGGGACCGAGAGCTTCTTCGACAAACCATTACAGAGAAAACTACATATAGTTCAATACGAATCCCAATAATCACCGGAGTGAACTCATGTGTCCTGGCAGAATAAGCAGTTCCTGTCCCATTAGTGACACCCACCGTGTTAATCTTGCTACAAATCCGGTGATATGTAATTAATGAGGAAAAGATCGGAATATGATTTCAACGTACGGGACATATCCGTGGTTATTTGTGATACAGATATCCCGTAACGGGTAACCAAGTTATGGTGGCCACCGTAAAACATTTGAAGTGATGACTTCAACTTTACCACTAGGAACTATTGGTTACCACCAGGAACTATTGGTTACCACTAGGAACTATTGGTTACCACTAGGAACTAGTGGTTACCACCAGGAACTATTGGTTACCACTAGGAACTATTGGTTATCACTAGGAACTATTGGTTACCGCTAGGAACTATTGGTTACCTCTAGGAACTATTGGTTACCACTAGGAACTAGTGGTTACCACTAGGAACTATTGGTTACCACCAGGAACTATTGGTTACCACTAGGAACTATTGGTTACCACTAGGAACTATTGGTTACCACTAGGAACTATTGGTTACCACTAGGAACTATTGGTTACCACTAGGAACTATTGGTTACCACTAGGAACTATTGGTTCAGTAGCTTCGTTGGGCCGTCGTGGTCATGACCACATAGTTGGATTTACATCTGCCAGTTCAATCAGTGTCTATCACCACTTAAGTTGTGAGTTCGAGCCCCGTTCATGGCGAGGTGTACTCGATACAGCATTATGTGATAAAGTTTGTCAGTGACTTGCGACAGGTCGGTGCTTTTCTCCAGGTACTTCGGTTTTCTCTGGCTCTACCAATTAAACTGACCGCCACGATATAACTGAAATATTGTTGAACTTGGTGTTAAAACACCATAAACCTAAACATGAGCAGTAACTTCATTGCTAGAATCAATCCTTTGTCAAGGACATCACAATAGGAACCACAAGCTCTGGAATACTATATCTACTAACAGTATATTCTCCATATGAAAGTATGTTGGAATGTTGCAACATATATATGTAAATGAAAAGTTCACAATGGGAGAATTGAAACGATGTTTTTTTGTGGGTGAGGTTCGCTTTGCAACCTCTGACACGATAATAAACTTGTTCAAGCCGGTCAGTATTTAATAGATTGAAATATAAAATGAAACGAATTGTAAACATATTTAATGTCATATTTAATATAGTTTTTTCAGAACCGATAACAAACGTTTTGAGCAATTGTCGTCAACAATGATCTATGATGCTAAAGACAGAAGTCAAACATATAGATAAGTTACACATGATATTGTTTCACCAAAGATCGTTCAGCCAGATTTGAACAGAAGAATTGCTACTTGTCCCATATAAAAATAGATAAAATGTTTCGTTTCGTGTGTCACATAGCTTCCAAAGTTACGTCCTACAATACAATGCCATGTTGGATTATATTTCTTGTCGAACTCCTTTTTTATGTAAGCGGCAATGTCTTTTTCTATATTAAATTTCTCCAAAGCTTGCGTAGTACAATCTACTGCATCTTGTTGCATATCTTCCGACATGTCCGCATTTTTTATTACTGCTTTTCTATCAGACATATTGTGATCTACAACAGAAAAAAGAAGATATCATAGTTACTGATACGTCCGCCTTAAATGTTCAACGCCATCATGAATTGTCTGTCATAAACGTAACTTTAATGTCCACCGCCATGGTGAATTATCTGTCATAGACGAAACTTTAATATCCACCGCCATCATGATTTGTATGTCATATACGTAACTTTAATGTTCACCGCCTTCATGAATTGTCTGTCATAGACGTAACTTCACCGCCTTCATGAATTGTCTGTTATATACGTAACTTTAATGTTCACCGCCATCATGAATTGTCTGTCATATACGTAACTTTAATGTCCACCGCCATCATGAATTGTCTGTTATATACGTAACTTTAATGTCCAC
>NZ_JAQRMS010000146.1 GCF_028599055.1 Candidatus Thioglobus sp. | reverse complement strand
TTTACATTTTTTCAGGTGCGCAAACGCCCAACAGTCCCAAACCATTAGCCAATACTTGCTTGGTGGCAATAATGAGTTGCAGGCGAGTGGCTTGCAGGGTTTTGTCGTCAATTAAAAAATCGCAACCGTTATAGTAGCTGTGAAAATCGCCCGCTAAGTCACGTAAATAATAAGCCAAAACATGTGGCTCATAATTCAGGGCTGAGGCTTGCACCACGTTTTTATAACGATTGAGCTGCTTAATTAAAGCCTGTTCATAGTTGTTATCAAGCAAGGTCATATCAACACTTTCACTCGCTTGCGCTTTAGCCAACACCGAGCAAATACGGGCATGTGCATACTGAATATAAAATACAGGATTTTCATTAGTTTTGGATTTGGCCAAGTCTAAGTCAAAATCCATGTGTTGTTCAGATTTACGCAACACATAGAAAAAACGCGCTGCATCATTACCCACTTCATGGCGCAACTCCTCAAGCGTCACAAATGAGCCACTACGCGTTGACATAGCAACTTTTTCGCCGCCCCGATATAAATTGGCAAACTGCACCAATAAAATTTCTAGTTTTTCAGGATCGTGCCCTAACGCACTGATAGAAGCCTTGACACGGGCAATATAACCATGATGGTCAGAGCCCCAGATATTAATAATTTTGTCATAACCGCGCTCAAATTTCTCAAGATGATAAGCGATATCAGAGGCAAAATAAGTATGCAAACCATTGTCTCTAACCACCACACGATCTAGATCATCGCCAAAATCAGTGGTCTTAAACCACAAAGCACCTTCTTTCTCATAAATGTGGTCAGACGCTTGCAATGCCTTGACGGTTTTTTCAGACCGGCCGGAATCAACCAAAGACTGCTCTGAAAACCACTGCTGGTATTCTATGCCAAAATCAGCCAAATCAGCTTTAATACCGCTTAATATGCTGTCGATTGCTAATTTGAAAATAACTTGATAATCCGATCCTAGTGCACTTTTACAATTTGCAATTAATTCATCAATGTGCTTTTCTTTATCGCCGCCATCTTTTTCATCTTTGCACACACCTTGGGCAATATCATGCTTGCCAACATTGGTAATTTGCTTGGCAATATCAAGGATATAGTCACCTTTATAAGCATTATCTGGAAACACAGCCACTTCACAATAACGCAAATATACTGACGTGGCTAAAATATCCATTTGTCGTCCGGCGTCATTCACGTAGTATTCGTTATCAACCTCAAAGCCAACTGCGCGCAACAAGTTTGAAACCGTTGCCCCGTATGCAGCACCTCGACCATGACCAACATGCAAAGGCCCCGTTGGATTGGCAGAAACAAACTCCAACAAGATACGCTGACCATTACCAACTGTAGACAGACCAAACTCAGCACCTTGCGACAGAATATCTTCAAGTACTTGATTGTTTGAACCTTGTGACATGAAAAAGTTAATAAAGCCTGGGCCGGCAATCTCAATTTTTTCAATCTCAGTGGCATCTGCCAATTGCTCAACAATTTTTTGCGCCAATTCTCTAGGCGCACATTTAGCCTGCTTGGACAATACCATGGCAATGTTAGAGGCAAAATCGCCTTGTGACTTATCTTTAGAGTGGTCAATGCGAATATTATCCGGTATGCTTACCAGCACGCCATTTTCCACCAAGACACTTAAGGCTTGTGTAATGAGTTGTTGTAATTGCTTATTCATAATATTACTTCTCAAGTAAAAGTCTGTTATCTTATCATTGTCAATAGAAGGTTGTTAATTTTTTATTTTTCTACTAAATCCACGTCTTAGGCTTGGTTAATTCATTGCCAGTTGTGTTTTGAATAGATTGTGGCAATTGATTGACTTTAATTTTTTGCTTAGAAATGGCAAAATATCCATCAGCAACCTTGCAAAGTTCAGCACTTTTTCTTTTAGGTGGATGTGCAACAATGATGGTTTTATCTGGAAATAACTGTTTAACAATTTCAACAGGCGGCACTAAATCACTATCACCTGAAACAACATAACAATAATCATACTTATCCAAATGTGCATCATTAAGTATTTGGCAGGCAATATTAACATCCGTTTTCTTTTCTTCGTAAGACTGGTGTGTATTTCCACATTCCCTACATTGCTTTGTTTTGGATAAAAACCTACCATAAGTAATTTCTAATTTATCACAATGAACTGCCAATGCTTTTAAGAAAATTTCTTGCCTGTTTTTTGTTTCACTGTTACTTTTAGTAATTGCAGTAAAATATTTTACTGCAATTAATGACATATTTTTTTGTAAAAAACTTTCTGATAAGGCTTGCAAATCTAACCATTTATATTTGCCTTTATAGGCTGATCTTAACCCGTAGTAAAGATTATAACCATCAATATAAACAATTACTTTTTTTAAGTTTTTGTTGTTATTTTTCAATTTTTTGTTAATTATTGTTAATTATTGTTAATTTTACTTTATAATGTTACTTAACAACACTAAGGTTTTCATGCCTTAGCCCGACGCCAGCCACTAACGCTGGCGTTTTTTTTGTCTATGTTCTTCAATGCGCCTGTTGCCAAGAATCACCCATGCCCACATCCACCTTTAGTGGAATGTCTAACGCATAAGCATCCTCCATTAAGCTGCGTATTTTATCGGCAAATTCGTGCGCTTTCTCAGC
>NZ_JAQRMS010000145.1 GCF_028599055.1 Candidatus Thioglobus sp. | reverse complement strand
GTATGAATATCCTTATCACCTCTACCTGAGAGATTAATAATAATATTTTTATCCTTGCCAAGCTGTTGTGCCAACTTAATGCCATAAGCTACCGCATGTGAGGATTCTAACGCTGGAAGAATGCCTTCAACTTTAGTTAGCGTATGGAATGCATCAAGCGCTTCTTCGTCGGTAATGGCCACGTATTGTGCACGGCCTGAATCTTTCAAATAAGCATGCTCTGGACCTACGCCTGGATAGTCTAATCCGGCTGAAATTGAATGGCCTTCAATTATCTGACCATTTTCATCTTCCATTAAATAAGTTCTATTGCCATGCAGCACACCTATATTGCCTGCGCACAAAGGGGCGGCGTGTGCTGTCGGACCTTTGTCAAGACCATGTCCGGCTGCCTCTACACCATAAATTTCCACTGACGAATCGTCAATAAACTCATGAAATAAGCCGATTGCATTCGATCCGCCACCAACACAAGCGACTAATGCATCCGGCAGACCGCCAACTTGATCAGCAAATTGCGTTTTGGCTTCTTTACCAATAATTGATTGAAAATCACGCACCATCATTGGATAAGGATGCGGACCTGCTACAGTACCAATAATATAAAACGTGTTATCAATATTGGTTACCCAATCTCGCATGGCTTCATTGAGTGCGTCTTTCAGGGTTTTTGAGCCCGAAGATACCGGAACAACCGTCGCACCCAAAAGCTTCATTCTAAAAACATTCAAAGCTTGACGAGCAACATCAACCTCGCCCATGTAAACCACACATTCCAGCCCTAAGCGCGCTGCCACGGTTGCGGTTGCAACGCCGTGTTGGCCCGCACCCGTTTCAGCAATAATACGAGTTTTGCCAAGACGTTTTGCCAGTAATGCTTGACCAATAGTGTTGTTAACTTTATGAGCGCCTGTATGATTTAAATCTTCTCGCTTTAAATGTATCTGCGCACCGCCTAATTGCTTACTCAAATTTTGCGCATGATAAAGCGGCGTTGAGCGACCCACATAATGCTTTAAGTCATGCTCAAATTCAGCTAAAAATTCAGGATCATCTTTAAATTTTTCATAAGCATCCTTAAGTTCAGTAACCGCTGTAACCAATGTTTCTGGCATGAAAGACCCGCCAAATTGATCGAAATGGCCTTTATCATCCGGTAAGTTGTAATTACTCATAAATTTGCCTGTGTCATAAATTGCTTGATTTTTTCAATATCCTTAATGCCTTTGGCGCTTTCCACACCACTAGAAACATCGAGCGCATAAGGGTTAACTTGGCTCACCGCTTGATGGGCGGTTTCTGGACTTAGACCGCCCGCTAAAATAATTGGCAAGTCGATTTCAACATTCGCCAATGACCAGTCAAATTGCTCGCCTGTTCCGCCATAGACATTAGGATTATAAGCATCTAACAATAAACCACTTGCCTGCTGGTAGTCTTGCGCCAGTTGAACAATATTAGTCTGCTCATTCACTCGCAAGGCTTTAATAAATGGCATGGCATACTGTTCGCATGCTTGCGGTGTTTCATCGCCATGAAATTGCAAGGTATCTAATGGCACCTCGCACAACACCTCATCGATAAAATGAGCGTCTGCATTGACAAACAATCCAACCCGACTGATAAACGGAGGCAATGCTTGAATAATTTCTAACGCTTGTGCGGTTTCGACATAGCGAGGCGACTGTTCATAAAAAACCAGGCCAATGGCGTCAATCCCGAGCATGGCAGCGTCGCGTGCATTTTGCGCTTGCGTAAAACCACAGACCTTGATGTTCATCTATTTGCCTTCTGCATCAAGCTTTGCCCTAATGGCGTCACGATCAACCCACCAACTGTCACCCACTAATTGTTCAACAGCACTCGACATTTTAGCTAAAAATACCTCGGGCTTATCAAGCTGCAACGTTTTGCGCCATAAATCAAACGTAGATTGGTCAGTCACATGAGAATGCTCATCAGCCACTGAGGCGATCATTTGAGAGGCAAAAAAGGTTAAATCATCGTCTGCACCACGTCTGATAGAAACAATGTAATGTGCAGTTGCTGCTGCATAAGCTTTAGTGTCTGCGCCTTTAGGAGATTCTTCTACCAAATGCTGTAGTGTGGCCACAGTCAGCTCTGGATCAATGGGGAAAGTAATACCTAACCACAACGCATGACCTAGTGCTTTCAGAGCCTCTGGCCCTTCAGACAAAAACATCGCATCACAAGCTTCGGTGGCGTATTCCCATAATTCATTTTCCTTGGCTAGATCAAAGGCCAACATGGCCTTTTCCCAAGCGTCAGCACCCTTGTAACGCTCCACTTGAATGCGAGCAATTTCAAGCAAGGTATTAATGCGCTCTTCAACCGGTGTGTCAGGTGTTTGATCGGCCAACTGCGCATCGAAAAACTCTAGTCGAGCAACCAACTGCTCTTCGTTAGCGTACATATCTTCGCCGCCTTCAGCGTCAAAAATTTGTTCTTTGTTTAAATATTTTCCCATAATAATTCTCTAGTAAAAAGCTGCTTCTAATCGGTCTTCCCAATTTTCAGGCGTGTCATGATAATCAGGCTTAACATCCATACGGAAAAAACGTTCGTCTGACGCTTTTGAAACAGCTTTAAGAATATCGACCAATTCTTCGAAAGAATCCGCCTGCGGATTGGCAATAATAACTTCACTGACTAACAACATAACTATTTGT
>NZ_JAQRMS010000144.1 GCF_028599055.1 Candidatus Thioglobus sp. | reverse complement strand
ATCAGTAGTTGGTATTTTCGATGCGAAGGTCAAATATATCTATATTCATTTTTTGTAATTGACCGACTTCGCCGATTCTACTGTTAATAGGGGACCCGGAGACGTTATATTTCCTCCCGGAGCCAGAATTTTTTTCTTTACTTGAACAACATTCAGATTATCATTATTATTTTTTCGATGAAAAAAGATAAATGGTTGTTTCCCCAACACAAATGACAATGACAATTTTGAAATGAAGGTTCCGACGGAGCAAGTCGACAGGGACTTTTCCTTAGACAAGTTTTACTGAAAACAATCGGTTGCCTGGAAACGTAACCACAAAGTAGGGAGAGTGATTGTTGTTTAATGCCAAATCAGCAATTGGTCAGCTACATGTATATCATGACGAGAACAAATCACATTAGATGGAATTATGTCCGCTTTGTACTAGACCAACACCGCCGAGTTGGATTTTTATAGTGCTAGCTCACTGAAACAACAATCCACGGTTAGACATGTCGCTCCTTTCTGACACAGTCTTGGTTTATCACTCATTAAATCTGCGTGTTTAGAAGGGAAACAGCAAATACCAATGATATTGTCTTTGGTTTTACACGAGCAGCGAACACCAGGCGATGCCATCACTAGGTAGAAACTGATTTAGAAGTAGAAGGGATTTCATGTAGATTTCACTGAGAAAAATATCCCATACAAATCAGACTGTTAAAGATATCAATTTTGAATGTTGGTCCCATTATATTTGGCCACAAGCATCTCGGAAACGAGAGGAGTGGCATTGCAACAAATCTGTTTTAACACTACCGAAAGGAATGTTTTGATAATTCAACGAATAAAAGCGCATACAAATCGAAGTTAAAATAACAAAATATCATTTTTAATGTTGGTCCCTATTAAGCTCCTTTTGCCACTTCTTATCTCGGAAACCACAAAAAGTTGGGGTTAAATCCGTTTTAAAAGCATGTGCATGAAATTTCATAAGGAATCCATTAAAAATATCGAAATCAGACTTATAAATAAACGCTCCACGTACAAAAACCAAGGTATCCTCAAAATATAAGATGCATGCAGACTCCTTTTATGACGGATATCATGCAGTCTTAACTTTTATTCTGCCAATTATTTTTTTTTGTTCGATCACAGGTCATTTATTTACATTTTTATATTCTACCTAGAACCGTTCTATTTTTTTAAACAGAAAACGCAATGTCACAAATCTGTGTGTTCATCAACAATAATGGAAACATGCCAAATCTAATATGCACCTGCCACGTTTCTAAAATTACTCGTGTTTGAAATACAATGTATATAAACCTATTCAAACTAAAATTTGTTTATAACGGCAATACACATTAAATATCTGCATACAGGTGAGACAGGTGTTTCTTAAATACCTATACAAGTGTATCATGACAATTTTTGTTTGTTTATTTGAAAACATAATAGTATTCTACTTTCTATAATAATTCATACCACTTAAAAGTTTTAGGAGCAGTTGGGGGTTAATGGGACTAGCTTTCAAGCTTTTTAATTTTTGCTTAAATCTGCCTCATTTCTCTAACTGACAAAAGCACAAAGTTGAGAGAAAAAACGAATAGAAATCATAATTATGCCCCGGCAAATAAAAAAAATTAACTGGAAGCCAGAATGCCCCAACTAAAGCTGCTTTGGCACATTTAAGAATTTCCTATTTCTGGTCAACGTGACCATTTTGGAAGGAAATTAGACAGGTACATTTGTATACCAATTGTTTAGAATGGGGACCACCCACATACCTGCCAATCTGATTTCATTTTTGGCTTAGTGATTTCGGAGAAGATGCAAATGTAAAAATACATAGAATGGCATGGAATCTGCTTGATGTAAAAGGCTCACACTTGAGTCTGTTGAGCTAAATATGGTTGGTCACTAGTATCACAGTTTCTCCCAGTCTTGTTTGAGCCACATAGACCATGGGCATTTCATTGCTACAGACTTGGATCCACATAACAATTACATTTGAAACCGATAAACTATGGGTATATCATTACTATACACTTGGATACTACAGACTTGGATCTACATAAACCATGGGTGTATCAATACTACATACTGGATTAACATAAACCATGGGTGTATCATCACTACAGACTTGGATCTACATAAACCATGGATGTATCATCACTAGACTTGGATCAACATAAACCATGGGTGTATCAATACTACAGACTTGGATCAACATAAACCATGGGTGTATCATCACTAGACTTGGATCAACATAAACCATGGATGTATCACTACTACAGACTTGGATCAACATAAACCATGGGTGTATCATCACTAGACTTGGATCAACATAAATCATGGGTGTATCATTACTAGACTTAAATCTACATAAACCACGGGTGTATCATCACTAGACTTGGATCTACATAAACCATGGGTGTATCACTACTACAGACTTGGATCAACATAAACAATGGGTGTATCATCACTAGACTTAGATCTACATAAACCATGGGTGTATCACTACTACAGACTTGGATCTACATAAACAATGGGTGTATCATCACTACAGAGTTGGATCAACATAAACCATGGGGGTATCATCAATAGACTTGGATCAACATAAACCATGGGGGTATCATCACTAGACTTGGATCAACATAAACCATGGGGGTATCATCACTACAGACTTGGATCTACATAAACCATGGGTGTATC
>NZ_JAQRMS010000143.1 GCF_028599055.1 Candidatus Thioglobus sp. | reverse complement strand
GCAAGAAAAGATTTGACAAGTATCCAAGAGTGAAAATTTTTAATGCTGCTGTGGCTGATTATGACGGGAAATAGAATTTAATATTAGTAATGTGGGAGGGGCAGTGTCGTCTATTGGTAAATTTTCAAAAAATTGGGAAGATGGGCGCTCTGACAAAATAGAAATGATTAGAGTTATTAAAGTGCCCTGCATCAACTTATACAATTTCTTGCAGCAACACAACATAGATTTAATAGAAGATTATATTAGCGATATACAAGGTTTTGATTTGCAAGTTTTGAAAACACTGAAACCGTATATCGATAAAAAGAAAATAAAAAATATTACTTGTGAAGTTCTTAAAAATAAAAATACAGCTATATATTCAAACCTTCCAAATAATAGTGAAGAAGGGTTCAATCTCTTATTAAATGATAATTATGAGTGTGTCGCAAAAGGTGCAGGTATTTTAATTGATGGAGATTTCAGCGGTGTTCCAGACGAGTGGTGGGAGATGGATTGCAAATGGAGAGTAAAAGTATAGCAAATGCAATATTTTATAAAAATCAAGAAATATAGGTTGACTTGTGCAATTTAAAAAGACACCTAAAATACGCAGTTTTATATTGAAACTAATGTCTTTTTTAAGGATAATTATTGACATAAAAGACATGATTATTGGAATGGTAATTGACAAGATAAGAAATAAAGGTAAGGATGCTGATATTCGCCTTGCTTATGTTGGCTACTGGGAAAAACATAGTAATATTACCGAGCAAGATTGGTTTGTTATGTACATAACAAATATAACAAATAAAAAAGTTTCTGTTTCCTGGTATAAGCCTAATCTAATTATTTCATCTGTATTTGGCAATCATTTGGTGTTAAAATTTTTATTAAAAATTTTAAATACACCTTCACTGTTTTTCTCTGGAGAAAACATAAGTCTTGATCGTTATTACCCATATAGAGATTATCTTAAAAATTTACCAAGTTTAGCGTTAGGCTGTAACGATTCTCCTTATGCTTTTCGATTTCCCTTATGGTTGAATTATATATTTACCTCTAAAGAAATTGCAAGCGCCTCATTGGAAGATGTTAAGAATAAACTGAAAGAAATAGAAAGCAATAGTTTTTTGAACAAAGGGAGATTTGCAGCAATGATTGCACGACATGACGGGTTTGGTATCTCACGAACAAGTATTGTCCAATCGCTAAGCACGATAGACTTAGTGTCTTGTGCAGGAAAATTTTTGTGTAATGACGATACGCTAGTGGAAGAGTTTAATGATAACAAAAAGGCATACCTTAGAAATTTTATATTTAATATTTGCCCAGAAAACTCATCTGCGCCAAATTATGTGACAGAAAAGGTGTTTGAAGCTTTTGAAGCAGGATGCATTCCTGTTTACTGGGGCGATGATACCCCAGAACCTGATATTCTTAATCCTAAAAGAATCATTTTTTGGCAGGAAAATTCTGATAACAAAGCAAATATACAACTCATAGAAGGATTGTATAAAGATAAAAAAACAAGAGAAGACTTCCTGAAAGAGCCTGTTTTTGTAGAAGATGCCGATAAGGTAATATACAATTACTTCTTGATGTTAAGAAAAGAAGTGACCAATTTATTCAACAAGGGGAGATAAGCTTGTGGGCATCCCGTTAAAAACAATTCCAATATTTGTTGTAAACCTGCCGCAGAGCATTGAAAAGAGAAAGCATATTCGAGCACTTTGCGATAAATACAGGCTAAACCCGGAGTTTATTGATGCAGTTGACGGGAGGCTGTTGAGCGATGAAGAGGTGGCAAAAATATCTCCCAAAGAGCAAACAATTAAAAATATTGGCAGGAGGCTTACAAAAGGCGAAGTTGGTTGTGCGTTGAGTCATAAATTGATATATCAAAAAATAGTAGACAATAATATAAAAGCCGCTTTGATTCTGGAAGATGACGCTAAATTTAATCAGGATTTTATAAATTTTATAAGTGCTGTCGGTGCTAACAATTTTAAAGATTTAGATATAATACTTATGGGTCATAATAATCAGAGGCGCCCTATTTGCAGTTGGCAGGATAAAATTAAAATTAAAAAATATGCGCTTAAAAAACCATTAGAAATCATTTTTGGCACTCATGGGTATTGCATAACAAATAAAGGGGCAAAAAAAATGTTATCGAATATTGGTCAAATAACTCTACCAATTGACCATTATACGGGAGATGTCCAATATGTTAATTTGCGTTTATTGCATCCACAAGTTGTTTTAATCAATGAAACAATGGCGTCTCTTAGTGAATTAGAAAGTGACAGGAATGCAATGCGAGATAAATATCCCATACAAAAAACTCTAAAAATGAAAATTCTTAACTTATTTAATGCTTATAAAATTACAATAAATATAAAATATGTAATAAAGTATATTTGGCTACATATTCCCTATTTAAAATATAAACGCTAAAAGATGCAGAACATAAGTTATGGGAGAATGTAAAAAATAGAGGGCGAGAGGGCGATGAAAAAGAAAATATAATTAATATTGACCCTGTATATACAACCGCTCCCTTGTATAAAATAGCAATAATGATTTATACTAACACAATTCCAAAAATAGAAATGAATTTACAACAAAGAGTGCTTGTAACTTATGGTTTTTTTTCCTTTTTTTCTTTATTATTTTCCCCTATTATTGCCTTATTTGTAGGAGCATTTCCTTTAATTATTCTTACTGAAT
>NZ_JAQRMS010000142.1 GCF_028599055.1 Candidatus Thioglobus sp. | reverse complement strand
TTAAATGAGTCACCTTTGGGGTTATTTAAATTTATTTCCGATTATTTGCCTTATTTTGAAAAAATAAATCTATTTTTCAATATCATAACAAAAAAAGTTTGAATTAATTTATAAGGATTGATCTAAATTATTTGTTCGGTTCGTTCCAAATAACCTCAATCATGCGTAACCTGATGCGTGCATTACATGAGCTTATTTCTTCATGGACCGAACCAAAATTGCTATCAATCCTTAAATACAGTCAGGTCCGGTAAAAATCTTGGCAGTCATAGAAGAAATAAAATATCTACATAAAAAGTAAAAGATCCATTGTCATTTGAGATATCGATATTTTGTAACGATCAACCAGATTGTGATGACGAACATAGAATCTTTGTAATGTGTACCGTTAATCTCTAGAATAGTGAATGCTTCCTTTGGTGTATTATAGTGATCACCATCAAAGTTCAAAGTTCAAATTTCATAAAATCATATACATGTAGTTTTGTTTAAATGTCTCCATCGGCCTAGTGTTACCCTCGTTTATCTCCTAAATATAGATTGGTGTAAGATACAGCAGTGTAAGGTTGATGTACTGTATATGTAGTTTTGTTTAAATGTCTCCCTCGGCCTAGTGTTACCCTCGTTTATCTCCTAAATATAGATTGGTGTAAGATACAGCAGTGTAAGAATGATGTACTGTATATGATAGTTTTTTTTGTTTTTTTTCTTATGTAGCAAAATGGTTCAGACGATGGAAATTACAGTATATATTCCGGAGTCAAGGGAGTTGATAATTTTGGACTTATACATACTTGGAACAACGAAAGGTGAATTTAAGTTGTAAAAAAATTAAGAATCTCAGTTTGAATTTATGACAACGTGTGACACTTATATATTTTCTTCCCGATTGGATGACTCAAAGCAGACGTCACTTTATAGACATCCTTTATTTGGCCAAACCAGAAACTGTAAAATTTATATGTATTGCTACTCTGTTAATCCCACAGCATTGAAGATTAAGATTAAAGACTATTTAACCTTTGAGTGAGGATAATCTTTGGTGTAGAAGGGGCAGCTGTGGTCGTGGTCGTATAGTAATTGGATTTACAACTACCTGTGCAATCAGTGCCTGTCACGACTAACGTTGTGAGTGAATCCCGCTCAGGCAAGGTGTACTCGGTACAACATTATGTGATTAAGTTTGTTGGTTACTTGAGGCAGGTTGGTGGTTTTTTCTGACACCACCGGACACCGCTTTCCTCCACCAATAAAACTGACTGTCACATTATAATTAAAATATTGCTGAAAGTGGCGTTAAACACCACAACCCTATTATATAAACCCCTTCATGGTGTAGCAGTATGTTTACCTGTGGAGTGTTGTTTCAGTAGGTTACATGTAACACTATAACCTGCAGCTCGGTGTGTTGATCTAGTACACAGATATTATCATAGTTTGTGAAAAGGTAACTTGTTCTCTCTAAGTCAAAGGAAGTGAAAATTTGTCTGGCAAAATACTATTAAGTTTTAAGTAGTCTAATGGAAAATTAGATTTATTTTTACCAAAGCATAGAAGCATTTATCTTAAAACAACTTGTTAGAGTTCCAAATTAAAACGTACCATTTTTTAGCTCACCTTGCCAAAGGCAAGTAAGCTTTTGCCATCACTTTGTGTCGTATGTCGTCTGTTAACTTTTCACATTTTAATTTTCTCCTCTGAAACTCCTCAGCGAAATGAAGTGAAACTTGGTGAGAAGCATCTATGGAAGGTTCTCCTAAAGATTGCTCATTTGTCCCGATCCGTTGACAAACATGACTGCCATAGTCAATTCTTGTTTCTGTTTGGCCCATTTTTAAATATCTTCTCCTCTGCAACCGCTAGGCCAAATGAACCTAAACTTGGTAGGAAGCATCTATGGCAGGTCCTCTGTGAAGATTGCGCATTTCGTACCGATCCGTTGACAAACATGGCCGCCACAGGCAATTTTTGTTTCTGATTGGTTAATTTCTAAAAAAAATATTCTCTTCTGAAACTGCTTGACCAAATGAATCGAAACTTGGTAGGAAGCAACCTTGGAAGGTCCTCTATAAAGATTGATAATTTAGTTCCAATCCGTTTATAAACATGGCCATCACAGGCATTTTGTTTTCTGATTGGTTGATTTCTAACAAAATCTTCTTCTCTGAAACCACTTGGCCAAATGGACCGAAATTTGGTAGGAAGCAACCTTGGAAGGTCCTCTATAAAGATTGATAGTTTAGTTCAGATACGTAAACAAACATGGCTGCCACAGGCAATTCTTGTTTCTGATTGGATGATTTTTTTTAATCTTCTCCTCTGAAACCACTTGGTCAAATGAACTGAAACTTGGTAGGAAGCATCTATGGCAGGTTCTCTATGAAGATTGCTCATATCATCCTGAACTGTTATTAAACATGGCCGTGACAGACAATTCTTGTTTCTCATTGGTTGATTTCTATAAAAAATCATCTATTCTAAAACAACTTGGCCAAATGAATCAAAACAGGATTATATTTAGCATGTGTATTATGTTCTTTCCATAAACTTGCTTCATAGTGTAACATTATTAGTACAATCATTACGAAGTTTGAAAATATTATAAATGTTGTGTTTGTGAATATGAATAATTGAATTAAAGGAAGTATCCGTGATGTTTTACCAACTGGTAAGTATTTTTTTCTATATGTTTTACATGGCACTTGTATAGAGCCAATTTGTTTTATTAGGGTTTTTCATTTGTTTAAGTCATAGGTATATTAAAG